>CAIYHG010000074.1 GCA_903925975.1 uncultured Acidobacteriia bacterium
AGTTTCCCGAACTCAAATCCAGGCGACGCGAGTCATGTATCAACAAACCAGTTGATAAAGGTTTTGTTTTCAATGCGCCTTGTTATTTAAGTGGCATTGGGCAAGATTGCCTGCCCCACAAAATCCGCGGAAGCCAAGCCCCGCGGACCGGTAGTCCTGCGCGGGAGCGAGCGCTCACAGGGCAGCGGGCGCTACTATCTGGGAGGAGGTTGCAGCTATTCCACTTCCCGAATCGCAGTTCTTCCGGGCCTCTTACGACCGGACCACCAAGATCATCTCCGCCGCCGTTTGCGGACTCTTCGTTGTAATTTCGCTAGTGAGCCATAACGCGGTCGCCGCGTGCATTGGCGCCTTCGCGGTGGGACTTTCCTATGCTTACTCGCCTCGCGGCTATTCCGTGGGGCAGGGGGCGATCACGGTGAAGCGGGTGATCGGGGGAATCCGGATTCCGCTGGAAGGCATGCGCCAGATCAGGGCCGCGGAGCCGGACGATTTCAAGGGCTGCATACGGCTGTGGGGCAGCGGCGGGCTGTTTGGCTACTACGGGCTGTTCCGAACATCGAAGCTCGGAAGATGTACCTGGCACGTGACGGACAGGAAGCACGGCGTGGTAATCACCTCGGCCGACGGCCGGACGTATGTGGTGAGTCCTGATGACGTGGCGGGCTTTCTGGCCGCTGCCGGCGGCGGCGTTCCGGCGAGCCTGGCCGCGCAGTCTGCCCCGGACAAGCCACGACGCCTCTCCTACTGGGTTGGCGGCGTTGTCGCGGTGGTTGCGCTACTGGCTGTGGGCTCGGCGCTGCTCTATTCGCCGGGGCTGCCGCAGTGGAGCTTGACGCACGATGCGTTGACGATTCAGGACCGCTTCTACCCGGTCACGGTTTCCGCCGCCTCCGTGGAGGCGGGCGCGATTCAGACGGTGGATATCGGCGGTGACGGCCCATGGCGCATCACGGCGCGGACCAACGGGTTTGCCAACGCGCGCTATCGCGCGGGCTGGTTTCGCGCTGCGAACGGCCGCCAGGTCCGCATGTACGCCGCCAGCGGCTCCCGGCTGGTGCTGCTGCCGCCGAAAGGCGATGGGACCCCGGTGCTGTTGGAGGTTCGCGATCCGGAGCAGTTCACCGCGGAATTGCGCCGGGCTTGGGGCGGAAGCGGCCGTTAGGGAAGGGCCGCGAGCCTCGCGCGCCGGGCGGGCTACGCGGTTCGCTTCGGGTATTCGGCGCCGGCGGAAGAGAGCCGGCATGAATGCCGGCTCGGCATGCTGAAGCATGCGCCACGGGAACACCGGCATGCTCTGGAGGCGCGGCTAGAGGCCTGATTCTCCATCCGTATGTTCGTTCTGTTACGCTACTCGTTCTCCGCATTTATTGCGCAGGCAGAGAGCCTGATGGGCGGAGAACAAACGGAGGATTTATGTTGGTTCGGAATTTCTTGAAGGCTGCGATGGGGGTCGCGGTTTTGTCGTTGGGTTCGGCTTTGGCGCAGACGCCGGCCGGGGGACGTGGCGGACAGCCCGCGGCGCCTGCCGGGCCGTGGATGAACAAGGCGCTTTCGCCTGACGAACGCGCCGATCTGGTCATCAAAGAAATGACCATCGACGAGAAGATTCAGCTGGTACACGGCGGCAGCACCGCCGCTCCCGCCGGGGGCGCGAGCCGCTCCAATGGCGGCGCGGGCTTCGTGCCGGGCATCCAGCGGCTGAACATTCCAGATGTGAACATGGCGGATTCCGCGGTGGGCATCACCAGAGGCGCAGCCATGGGCCGCTATTCCACGCTGCTGCCTTCCACGCTGGGCGCGGCATCGAGTTGGAACACGGAAGGCGCTTACCTTTATGGAACGGTGATCGGGCGCGAACTGCGCGCGCAGGGTTACAACATGTCGATCGGCGGCGGCGTGAACGTCACGCGCGAAGAGCGCAACGGGCGCAATTTCGAATACGCCGGCGAAGACCCGATTCTGGCCGGAATGATGACCGGCTACCTCATGAAGGGCGTGCAGTCGCAGCAGATCATGGGCGACCTCAAGCACTACGCGGTGAACGACCAGGAAACGGGGCGCAACATCGGCAACGCGACAGCCAGCAAGCGCGTGCTGCGCGAAACCGACCTGCTGGCGTTTGAGATCGCGCTGCGCGAATCGAACGCGGCCGGGTTCATGTGCTCGTACAACAAGATCAACGGCGACTGGGCCTGCGAAAACGATTATCTTTTGAACCAGGTCCTGAAGAAGACGTTCGGGTTCAAGGGCTGGGTGATGTCGGATTGGGGCGGGACGCATACCACCACCAAGGCCGCGCTGGCGGGGCTCGATCAGGAGCAGCCGGGCAGCGGTTTCTTCGGCGACAACCTCAAGAAGGCCATCGCGGCCGGCGAAGTTCCGGCGGCGCGGCTGGACGATATGGTACACCGGATTCTGCGCTCGATGTTCGCCGTGGGCGTGATCGATAACCCGCCCGTGCGCGACGTGCCGGACGTGTTCCAGGGCCTCGAAGACGCACAGAAGATCGCCGAAGAGAGCATCGTGCTCGTAAAGAACGCCAACGGGCAGTTGCCGTTGAATGCGGCGGCGGTGAAATCGATCGCAGTGATCGGCTCGCATGCGGATGTGGGCGTGCTATCGGGCGGAGGTTCCGCTCAAGTCAACCCGTCGGGCGGCAATGCGGTGAAGCCCGCTCCGGGCGCCGCCCCGGCCCCGGCTCCGGCCGGCGGCATGGGAATGGGGCGCGTGGCGGTTTACTCTCCACTGGCTCCGCTCAAGGCGATTCGCGCCAAAGCTCCGAATGCCAAGGTGACGTATAACGAAGGCACGGACCCGGCTGCGGCAGCCGCGGTGGCGAAGGGCGCGGAAGTTGCCATCGTGTTCGTGAATCAGCCGATGAGCGAAGGCCGCGACTCGGCCACGCTGAACCTGCCGGAGAACCAGGATGCGCTGGTGGCGGCAGTGGCGGCGGCGAATCCGCATACGATCATCGTGACGGAAAACGGCGGGCCGCTGGCTATGCCGTGGATCGCGAATGTTCCGGCGGTGATGGTGGCGTGGTTCCCGGGAGTCGGCGGCGCGCCGGCAATCGCGAATCTGCTGTTCGGCGACGTGAACCCTTCGGCGAAGCTGCCGGTGAGCTTTGCCAAGACGCACGAAGATCTGCCGATGCCGAAGATCCCGGGCATCGATCTGGCGCCGGTTGTGCCTCCGGGCGGCGGGCGCGGGGCGTTGCCGAACTTCGAGATTCCCTACGGCCCCGAAGGGTTGAAGGTCGGCTACAAGTGGTTCGACGCGGAGAACAAGGAGCCGCTGTTCGCGTTCGGGCACGGGCTTTCCTACACTACGTACTCCTACTCGGGGATGACGGCTTCGGCGAGCGGGCGCAACGTGAAGGTGAGCTTCCAGGTGAAGAACGACGGAAAGCGCCCCGGAGTGGAGATTGCGCAAATATACGCCGCGCTGCCCGCCTCGGCCGGCGAACCGCCCAAGCGGCTGGTGGGGTGGCAGCGGGTGGCGCTGAACCCGGGTGAGAGCAAGACGGTTACGCTGACCATCGATCCGCTATACCTCTCGGTGTTCGATGAGGCCAAGGATGCGTGGAGCCTGCTGCCGGGCGATTACAAACTGATGGCGGGGGCGTCCTCGCGGACGCTGCCGCTGAGCGCGCCGGTGCGGATTACGCAATAGAAGGTTCAGGGCAAGCTAAACAGCTTGCGGAAAAAGTATGGGAACGTTTTGCCTCCCGGCTTCGCCGGGGAGGCAAGTACGGGCAGGCTAAAGCGTGCCCCACCTGAGAAGGGTTAGGCCGCGGGGGAGCTGAAGTACTCCTCCGCGGCCTCTGTTTGTTCAGCGGCCTTCGCCCAGAGAGTGCGCGCTTCCTCTTCCTTCCCCAGGGACATCAGGGCATGGCCCAGATTGATTTGCGCTTCGGCGAGATCGGGGTTCTCGCCAAGAGCCTCGCGGTAAAGCATTATCGCCTGGTTGAGATCGCCGCGGCCGTGACTGATGAGGGCAAGGTTATAGAGCGCCTCGGGCGAACGGTCTCCCATTTCGATCAGGCGGCAATACCAGCCATAGGACTGCTCGAAATCCTGCCGCTCGGTGGCCAGCGCGGCCAGGCCGCGGACGGCTTCGATGCAATCCGGGCGAAGGCCCAGCGAATCTTCAAAGGCCCGCCGCGCGCGCTCGTGGTCTCCGGAACGCGCGTAGGCGATGCCCACGTTGAGCCAGGCTTCGGGCCAGTCGCGCCGCTTTTCCAGGCAGGCGCGGAAGGCCTGGATGGCGGCGGGAAAGTCGCCCTCGACCAGCCGCAAATGGCCCAACCGGAACTGCGCTTCGCACCATTCCGGCGCGCCGCGGGGAATGCCCGCGAACAGGGCTGCCGCGCGCGCGCGGTCCCCTTCCTGTTCTAACGTCAGCCCGAGATTCCAAAGGGCGCCGGAGTGCGTCGGATCATTTTCGTATGCCGTTTCAAACGCCCGGCGAGCGGCGACGCTATCGCCTAGTTGCTGGTGCGCCACGCCCAGGTTCAGGTTCGCGCTGGCGGAGACGGGTTGAAGGGCGAGGGCGTGCTCGTAGGCTTCGGCGGCTTTGGCGTGGTCGCGGATCTCCTGCTGGGCCACGCCCAGGTTGAACCACGCGTCGAAACGGTCCGGATGCGCCCCGGCGAGCGTTTGGCAGTATGCCGCCGCGGCGGCGTAGTCCCCGTCGGCCATGGCAAGGATGGCGAATGCTTCGGCGGCGGCGCCCGAGGAAGGGAGGAACTCCGCCAGCATTTCGGCATATCTGCGCACCGAGGCCCGGTCTCCCATGGTCAGGTACATGCCGATCAGGTTTTCGAGCGCCTCCTCAGAGCGCGGGTTGGCGGCGAGTTGGCGGCGGTAGAATTCAACGGCTTCGGGATAGCGCCCGGTTTGTCTCAGGGCGGCGGCCATGACGGACAGCGCATTCTCATCGTCGGGGAACAGGATGAGGAATTTCTCGATTGAGGGCAGGGCCTGGACGGCGCGGCCGGCGTTCAGGCAGCAGATGCCGATTCCGTAGAGGGCTTCGGCGCGCGTGGGGTCGGCGGCGATGGCGGCTTCGAATGCGTCGGCGCCCGCTTCCCACTCCTTGAGCATGGCAAGGCAGACGCCAAGGTTGAATGAAGCGCTCCGATGCCCCGGCTCCAACTGCGCTACGCGCGTGTAGGCCACGGCGGCGGCGGTAAAATCGCCACGTTCGAACTGGATGTGGCCCAAGGCGTTGTACAGCGCGGAATCGCGCTCCCCGCCGGAGGCGATGGCTTCTTCCAGAATGGCCGCCGCACTGTCGAGTTTGCGGTGGAGACGCAACTGGCCGGCTTTGGCGACGGTTCCGCCAGCCGACTTGCCGCGACTCCGCCTGCCGGAGCGGACTATACCGAAGGAACCTTGGCGGATTGCCGTATGGGCCATGTGTGAGTCTTTCTAACGCGGAGAATTCCGAGACCGGCTGCGAGCGACTGCGCGCCAGAGACGGCAGGCGGCAGCGGGGCCGCGAAGGCGGCGGTTTGCGTGCGCGGCCCGAGCCCGCCGGACAACCAGGCGCAGACGTTGCCGAGGAAGTCTTCGTTCACCCCTAGCTTCATCCAATACAGGCGGGAGTGTTCATCCGCTTCGCCGAAGAAGCCGACGCCCCCGGCCATGAGGGAAGACTCGGTCCAGGAATCCACCTCCTGGTCTTCGATCGACGTAACGATGTGGTCGCCGCGGACCTGCACTTGCACGCGGTAGGGTTCATTGTTGTGAACCATGACGGATAACGGAATCTCTACCCTGCGGCCCGGCTTGCCGCCGATCACGGGGTAGTGCACGATGGCGATGACCGGCCTCAAGCCCGGGTCGATGACCGTAAACTTCATCGCGTAATAGTTCTGTTTGTCTTTGGCGCGGACCACCCAACCCAAGTCCTTTTTCTCGATTTGAGCGAAGAACTCGAAGCGGTAATCGCTAAATTCCCGCGAGGGGGTAAAGACTGCGAGTTGGCCCGTGCGGATGTAGCCATCGGGATGGCGCGACCATCCCGGAGCCCAACTCGCTTCGGGCATACCCCAGGCCTTCATGCCGGAGTCGAACGTATCGGTCAGTTCCCGAGAAGCGCGCGCGGAGACGATATTGTGAGCCCACCCGAACGGCCCGCTCCCAGTGGCCGAGTGGTTCTCAATGCCGCTATTTGCCGCCAGCGCCTCAGTAGCGGAGTTCGCCTTAGGCGCGCCGGCCTCTCCATCGGCGCGGCGCAAGGCGTCGATGCTTCCCCATATGAACACTCCCAGGACCAGCCCCGCGGCAATGGGCCTCATGATAGGCAGTATGCGGGCGGCGGGAAGCCACGTCCTGCCGGTGGAAGATCGAGGCCCCTTGCTAAGGGCCGCTTCCTCCATGAAAGGGGCCGGAATGATGGGCATCCGGACCGGCGGCAGGGTATTGGGAACGGCTGGAATCATCCAGGTAAGGTGCGGCAGGCAGGCTGCCGGCATGCGGCGGCTATGGAATTCGAGGTCAATGGGGCCGGCGCGGCGGGGCGCCTGCAGATTCCGCCCGCGGGCGATATCGTCCTGGTTGCGGGCACGGTGTTCCGGCGTACAGAAGGGGTCACCCCCCGCTTCCCGAGCTGCCCCGATACTTCGTCCGCAGTATATGCAGCTCACGCGTGCACTCCTACTTATAATGGGCGCGCGAAAGGCTCAAAAATATATTAACTTCGGTTATGAAGACGCTCTAGAAAGTTACCAGGGCGGTGTACGACAGGTTTAACCGCCTTGGGGGCGCAGGGCGAGGGAAGGCGGCCCTGCGCGCCGCCTTCCCAGGGGACTTACTGATTCTTCTTTTGGAGGCGGTTCTGGAGCCGCGCGGCCGGTTGCTTCAGGCTTGCGCCGAGGCGCCGCTCGATCTGGTCGAACTTGGTCTTTTGCTCCGGCGTCAGAAGGGCGTAGACCTGGGCCATGGCCGAGTTCCGCGCGGCCGCAAGCTGGCCCTGCAGATTGCCCAGGGTTGTGGAGAGGCTCTGAATCTGGCCCGGGTTGTCGCTCTTCATCGCCTGATTCAGCGCCTGCCGGTTCTGGAGAATTTGTTGGCGCAGGGGCTGGGCGGATTGATTCTGCCGCTCGAATATCGACTTCACCTGTTGCTTCTGGGCATCGGTCAGGTTGAGGTTGGCGACGATCCGCTGGCGCAGGTTGCGGGCAGCGGCGGCGGGCGATCCCGCGGCGGGCTGAGTCTGGCAATAGACGATGCCGGCGAAAATCGCCGCCATGGCTGCTAGTCGTGTGTATTGGTTCGTCATATAGTGGTTTCCGAAAAATCGGGGCGGCTGGCTTCCTCGTGCAATTCCTTGTTGCGCGAGCCGCCTACATTTCCTTAAACACGGTGGAGCGGGAAATGTTTCGCGGAGGGGGGAACGGAGATCCAAGAAGGGCGGCGCCGGGCCGGCGGAAGCCGCCTCTCCATCTGCGGTTAGAATACGAAGGAACGGGCAGCTTTCCGAACTCGTCAAATCATCATGAGAAGCAGTCCTTGGCGGCGCGCGCGCTTCACCGTACTGGCGCCCTTATTGATTCTTATATCCCTTCCCGCGTGGGGGCAGTACGTACCCAACCGGTATGCGCTGGTGCTGGCGGACCCGCCGGTTGCGTCGCAATACGCGACGCGCGACTCGCTGCGCTCAACGGCGGCGGTGAGTTACCAGGATGGAATTCTTCGCGCGCAAAGCTCCCTGCGCACCCAACTCGGTTCCAGGAATGCCATTGTTACGGGTTCCACGTCCACCTTGCTGAATGCGGTCTTCGCCGTGGTGCCGCCCGACAGAGTGGATGAGGTGAAGGCGCTGCCGGGAGTGCTGGCGATGATCCCGATGCGCCGCGGGAAGCGGTTCGTCAATGCGGCGGCCACACTGGTGAATGCGCCTGCCGCGTGGGCTTCGGCCGCGATCGGCGGAAAGAGCAATGGAGGAAAGGGAATCAAGATCGGGATTCTGGACACGGGAATCGATCTGAACCACCCCGCTTTTCAGGACTCCACTTTGCCCTCCGCCGGGGCGAAATATCCGATTTGCACGGCCGGACATCCCGAAGATTGTGCGTACACGAACAGCAAGGTGATCGTAGCGCGCAGCTATGTGCGGCAGGCGGCGATGGGCTGGGTAACCGACCCGGCGAACCCCGCGGCCGAATCGCAGCCGGACGATTACTCGCCGAGAGACCTTTCTGGGCACGGGAGCGGTGTCGCTTCGGTGGCGGCCGGAAACACGGACGGCACCGGGACCGTGACGATCAACGGGATTGCGCCCAAAGCTTACCTGGGGAATTACAAGATCTACGGCACGCCGGGAGTGAACGATTACCCGCCGGAAGACGTGTGGATACAGGCGATCGAAGATGCGCTGAACGACGGCATGGATATCGTGAATTTCTCCTCCGGCTTTCCCGCTCTGACGGGCCCGCTAGATACCGGGGCGGCTTGCGGACTGGCCGCGGGCGCGCCGTGCGATCCGCTGGCGGCGGCGTTTGAGAGCGCGGTGCAGCACGGGATGGTGATTGTGGCGGCGGCCGGCAACAGCGGGACGAACTATGACGCGACGAAGCTGTACCCGGTTTTCGGTTCGATCGGCTCGCCCGCCAATGCGCCTTCGGTGATTACGGTGGGGGCCACCGTCAATTCGCACACGTTCGGTCCCTCGGTGAGCATGGCGGGCCCGGGGGCGCCATCGAATCTGCAGAAGATCGCGGCGCGCCCGAGCGATTCGATTCCGACGTATACCGCCACCGGCGCCGTGAGCGCCCCGCTAGTGGACGTGGCGTTAATCGGCGACGTGTATGCTTGCTCGCCATTGCCGGAGAATTCACTATTCGGCGCTTTCGCTCTGGTGCAGCGCAGCGTGCTGGGCAGCGCGACCGTGTGCACGTTCGCCGATAAGGCGGCATACGCGGCGGCGGCGGGAGCGATCGGAGTGATCCTTTATAACTCTCCCGACGGGCGTCCGTGGAATACCAGCCATCCCGCATACGATTACATCGAGTCAGTGGATGGCTTTGCAGGGCCGCTGGTGGGAATCACCAACGCCCAGGGCAAGGCGCTGGCGGATTATGTAGACACGGTGGCGATAGCCGCATATAAGGCGGATTCCTCGAAGAACCCGTGGCCCGTGGCGATGATCGATCTATCGGGAGTGGAGCAAGCTCCGGACGCCGCCGCTAATACGCTTGCCGGCTACTCCTCGTTCGGACCTTCGCTGGGCGCGCTGCCGGGCTGCTCCGGGTGCACGGCTCCGCTCATCAAGCCGGAGCTGGTAGCGACCGGCGGAGGCGATCCAAATCTGTATCCCGATCCAAACGATGGCCCGCTTTACGGCTTTCCGGGTATGTACATGGCTGCCCAAAGTTTCTATGCCGCCGGCGATCTGTATAGCGCGAATGGCTACGGCGCGGCCGACGGGACGAGCTTTGCGTCTCCGATAGTCGCCGGAGCGGCGGCGCTGGTGAAACAGGCCCATCCGTCGTACACACCGGCGCAGATCAAGTCGGCGCTGGTGAATTGGGCGAATTCCCTGGCAGTGACCCGGGACGATATGGGGGGCGCGGTGGACCTGCGGCAGACCGGCGCCGGACTGCTGGACGCGGCAGCGGCGGTGGGGGCCACGGTCACGGCCGAACCGGCCACGGTATCGTTCGGCGCCGTGGCGGCGGGGGCCTCGCTTCCGGCGGCGCAGACGGTGAAGTTTACGAACGCCGGGGCTGCGGCGGTGACGCTCTCGTTCGCCGTGGCGGCGCAACTTCCGGCCACGGGGGCCTCGGTGACGGCCACTCCGCAGAGTCTCCCCCTGGCGGCAGGCGCGTCGGGCACGGTAACATTCTCGATCACGGGAACAATGCCCGCGGCGGGAGCATACACGGGCGCGATCAACGTGACCGGCGCCGGCGCGGGGATGCACCTGCCATACCAGTTTCTGGTAGGTAGCGGCGCAGTGGGGAGCGGCGGGAACGTGGTCCCGGTGTTCGGCACTTTCCTCCAAGGCTTTCCGAATACGGATATGGGCGCCGTGCAGGTGCAACTGCTCGACGCTGCCGGGGTCGCGGTGACGGGCAGTTCGGTGACGTTTTCGGCGCGGGGCGCCCCGGTGAGTCTGCGAAGCGTAACAGGCAAGCCCGCGTGCACACCTGCTACTTCGGCTTCGAGCGTCACGTGCCCCTCTGACCGGTACGGGATGGCGTACGTGGATGTGCTGCCGGGAAGTTCAACGGGAACCGCGACGATCAACGTTACCAGCGCCAACTCTTCCCCCGCGCCGCTTAGCGTCAGTATCATCCCCCGGCCGGCGGCGGCTGCGGCCCTCGATGCGGCCAGGGGCAATCCGGCGATTGCCCCCGGATCGTACATTTCGATTTACGGTTCTTCGCTGACTGTCGCGACGGAACTGACGGCCGCGAGCACGCTGCCGTTGAGCCTCAACGACACTACCGTTACCTTCGACGTGCCTTCGGCAGGGGCCAGTTACCCCGGCAGGATGCTCTACGTGAGCGCTTCCCAAGTGAACGTACAAGTTCCCTGGGAGCTGAAGGGCTTGCCCGCCGGCACTACCGTCCAGGTGAAGGTGACGCGCGGCCAATACCTTTATGGCAACGTAATCACGGCCAAGCTTGCGGAGACGGCGCCGGCGTTCTTCGAAAACGCGGGGACCGTGGCGGCCCTCTCGGCGGACACCGGGGCCTTTATCGATTCGTCCAACAAGGCGGTGAAGGGGGGCAAGGTTCAACTGTATGCCAATGGGCTGGGGCGGGTTCAGAACCAGCCGGAATCCGGGTCTCCGGCGAGCGGCTTGGCTTCGACGACGATCAACGCCGCCACGGTAACCATCGGAGCACAGTCAGCGGCGATTTCGTTCAGCGGGTTGGCGCCAGGGACTCCGGCGTTGTACCGCGTGGATGTGACGGTGCCGGCGGGGGTCGACTCGGGCAATCAGACAGTATCGCTGAGCATCGGCGGACAGACGGCGACTTCGACGCTTCCGGTTCAGTAGGGGCGGCTGGGACGCGGCCGACTGGTGTGGGGAACCAGAAATTCGCGGCAGGAGTTGCGGGTACGGGCAAGCTAGAGAGATTGCGGAAGAAGCCTATTTGGCCGCTGCTTCACGCCGATGGACGCCGATAAGTCGTGTTCCTTCAATCCGCGTTAATCGGCGTTGGCGGCTCTGATATACTCGCAATCAACCATGGCTAATCCGACATACGCGGTTTCCGATACGCCGATTCCCGAAGCCGAACTGGTGGACACGTTGGGCGACGGCACTAAGGTGAAACGGCGGATACCCCGGATGCGCGCTTGCAGCGAAAAGGATGAAAAGGGAAAGCTCTGCGCGGGGCATTTGAAACGCTGGTACTTCTTCGGGGAAGAAGTGCGGCTGAAGTTCGGGCCGGAAGCGGAGATTTATCGCTGCGAGCACTGCAAGACGCTGTACCTGCCGAATCCGCAGGAGGAACCGCGCACGAGGACGCTGAGCTACTAGGCGACGCCGGAAGGCGCGGTCCCGCGGTGGCTCTTCGCGGCTTGGGATGGGGAGGCTATCGCTACCACTCCCTCGCGGTCGTGAATCGGATTGGTTTCCCGGTTGGTCAAAAATAAAAACCGCACCGGCCGTATCCTTTTCGTAGGACTCGTCCGATGCGGTAAGCCCTGGGTTGGGCTGGAAATCCGGCTACAAGCGTTCAGGTTGCGTTTCCGGCGGGGTTCGCGTTTGAATCTGTGCCCCAGTTCGGAGACGCGCTGGAACGCCCGTTACCGTGACTTCCGGGAAATCGTATTATGGCCGTATCAAAAAAATCCCCTCTGCGGCAACCAACAAGGGAAGATTAGTGAGAGAAAAAATTGCAGAACACCGGCTCCCGCAAGCACAATGTCTCTTTAACTCACTCTTCTTCCGCCCGCCTGTTGCAGCAGAGGGCAGGTTTAAAGGTTACTTCGCCAATTCATCACCATATTTAGCAATCCTCTGTCCAACTGTCAATAACCTGCAAAGCTTTTTGAATCAAAAGTTTTCTGCAAAAGTCGGCCTACAAGTTGTAGTCGCGGAGGGCGTGTGGTGTGTCGCTATGACACAATCGGACTAATGAGGCTCTGGATTGTGGCGGCGGTGGCGCTGGCGGGCTTGGCCGGGTTGGCTGCCGCGCAAGCACAGGACTCTGGCGATCCGGTCGCGGTGGTTGCCGCGCATCCCCGCATTTTCCTCGATCCGCCCCGGCTTCGCTTGCTAACCAGGGAACGGACGCGGGAATCCCAAAGATGGCGGCGACTCGAGGCGCTGGTGGATGGGGGCGGGGCATTGCCCGAACCCGGGTTCGCCCTGGCTCTGTATTACCAGATCACGGGAGACGCCTCCGCGGGCCGTAAGGCTGTGGCGTGGGCATTGGGCGCGCGAGACTTGCGCCAGATGGCGCTGGTTTTCGATTGGTGCCAGGGTGTGCTCGATGAGGCGCAGAAAAGGGATCTAGGCCAGCGGATGGTTGCGGCCATGACGAACGCCGCGGCGGACCAGAGCACGGCGGCGGTGCGGGACAGGGCGCTGGCGGCCGTGGCGCTCTACGACGAGGTTCCGGATGTTCCGGGGCGCGAACTCAACCGGATTGCGCGCGAATGGTGGAGCGGCAATATGGTGGCGAAGCTGCGCGCTGGCCGGTCCCCGCAGCCTGGCGAGGTCTACCCGCTGTTCGAATTGCTGCACGCCATTCGGGCTGGCGCCAATCTGGACCTGCGCGAGGAGTTTCCGGACTACTTCGTGGACCTGCCGATCGACCGGCTCATGAGCTACTACCCGGCGCCGGTGAAGTCGGCCGAGAACGATTACTGGATTGGGAGCCCGGCGGGGGCGGGGAGCCCGGACCTGCGGGCGGCAATGCTTTCCCGCGCGGCCGACCTGGCTATGGCGGCCCTCGATCCCGCTGCGCAGGGCAGCCAAATGCTTCAGGGCTGGCTGATGCACAATGATCGCTTCACGATGCGAGACAGCTTTGGGGCGCCGTACGAGTTTCTGTGGACCAACCAGTATCAGCCGGGGCTGAATTACCAACTGATTCCGCTGACCTACTACGATGCGGCGAGGGGGCGGCTCTTCGTGCGCTCAAGCTGGGACGATTCGGCGGATTGGCTGGGATGTTTCGACGGCGCGGCGCAGAAAGTGGAGAACGGACGCCGGATCGAACTCAACATGAGCGCCGCTTCGCCCCAGATTTTCTCGGCGGCGAGGGTCTATTTCGGGCGAACCGCAAGGACGTTTCGCATGCAGGCTCAGGCCGGAGCGGCGACGTTCATAGCGGGGCTTGATCCGGGCGCGAAGTTTCGGGTGGAAATTACAGGAGTGACGCCGTACGCCGCGCAAGCCGACCGGGGTGGTCTTCTGAAGCTGCAATTTCACGCGGATCAAGAGGTGAACGTGCGGCTGCTGCCGGTTCGCTGAGGACCTGGTGACCCGGCCGCGGCTTTGCCGCGGGCCGGATTAAGGGCAAGCTAAAGCATGCCCCACCTCAGTCCATTGGGATTTCGAAATAGAGGAGCTCGCGGCCGCTGGGGGCCTCGGCAATGCCTGAGATGTACGCCGTGGAGCCTTTCTCGAAGCCCGTTTGGAAGTAGAAGAAGCCGCTGGCGGTTTGTCCGGGGGGGATCATCTTCGCCGCAAAGGCGCGGCTTTCAATCTCGGGCACGTTCAGCGGATTCTTCTTGCTGATCACTTTGACTCCGCCGGCTGGGCCGGCGACCACGCCCGGCCGTGAGGGTCCGCTAACATAACGCACTTCGCCGGCGGGAGTGGCCTCGATGTGGGAGCGGTTCGGAGCGAGATACTCCACGCGCAGATTGTCCAGGCGCAGCGATTTGTTGGTATCGTTCTGAATGACCACCAGTAGGGGCAGAACGCCGTACTGGTTGGGGTCGAGCTTGCCGAACGCGGCCTTGATCTTATCGCCCGCCGAGTAGGGATCCACGCCGATGGTGACTTGCTCGCTCGACTGGCGATAGGCCATGCGGGCGGGGGCGGCGGTGCGGAAGGGCGCGTCCTTGTCGGCGGCCAACGCCGCGGTTATACTCAGAAAAAGAGCCAAACATTTGAAAACAAAAGGCATCTATCTTCTCTATCGACTCCTTCAGGTGTTTGCGCTTCCCGTCCTGCTATTGTATTTCCTGTTTCGCGGTTTGAGGAATCGCGGTTACTGGCGATCCCTTCCGGAGCGGTTCGGATTTCTGCCCCGCTCTCTTAAACAGACCAGCCCCGGGGCAATCTGGTTGCACGCAGTTTCGGTGGGGGAAGTGCTCGCGTGCGTGGGGTTGCTGAGGCGGTTGCGGGCCGAGTTTCCCCGGAGCGGCCTGATGGTGTCCACCTCCACGCTGGCGGGGCGGGCGGCCGCCGGCGAGAAGCTTGCCGGGCTGGCGGACGGCGTGTTCTATGCGCCGGTGGATTACGTTTTCGCGGTGCGGCGCGTGTTGCGCACGCTGCGGCCCTCGGTGGTGATCGTGGCGGAAACGGAAATCTGGCCCAACCTGATTCGCGAAGTGAAGCGGACGGGGGCGGGCCTGACTATCGTGAATGCGCGCATATCCGACCGCGCGCTGCCGCGCTACCTGCGGTTCCGATACTGTTTCGCGGCCGCTCTGCGGCAAGTGGATTCCGTGCTGGCGCAGAGCGAGGAGATGGCGCGGCGGTTCATCGCCTTGGGCGCGCCGGCTGAGCGGGTGCGTCCGGCTGGAAACTTGAAGTACGACTTTGAGGCGCGTCCGGCGGCGGCGGGTTCCGCGGCGCGGGTGCTGATCGAAGGCCTGCGGCCGGGAGAGGTGTGGATTGCCGCGAGCACGACCGCGCCCGAAGCCGCCGGCGACGTGGACGAAGACGATCTGGTGATTTCCGCGTTTCAGGAAGCAGCGGCGCGGCGGCCGGGGCTGAGACTCGTGCTGGCGCCGCGGAAGCCCGAACGATTCGAGGTCGCGGCGCGGAAGTTCGAAGCCGCCGGAGTGGCGTACGAGCGGCGTTCGGCGCCGCGCGGCGTGGCGGACGGATGCCGCGCGCTGCTACTCGATAGCATCGGCGAGCTGAGCGGCCTCTTTGCGTTCGCCGATGTAGTGTTCGTGGGCGGTTCGGTGGCGCGCAGGGGCGGGCACAACATTCTGGAGCCTGCGCTGTTCGGGAAGCCCGTGATCGTTGGCCCGCACATGGAGAATTTCCAGGCCATCGCCGACGATTTTCTTGGGGCCGGCGCGCTGGTGGAGATCGGCGAGGGCGGCAGCGGCCTTGCCGCCGCGGTGGAGCGTCTGCTGCGCGATTCGGAGGCGGCGCGAGCGATCGGCGAGCGAGCGCGCGCCTGCGCCGAGGAGCGGCGGGGAGCGACGGACCGCGTGCTGCGGGAAACGCGGGCGCTGCACGGGGTGGGCGTGCCGCTCTACCGGCCGGCGATGCCCTGGTTTGCCGCGGCGTGGGCGCTCTCGAAGATATGGGAAACGGGCGGCCGGCGAAGACTGGCGCGCGGCCTGCGGCAGCGGCGCAAGCTGGACGTGCCCGTGATTTCGATCGGCAACATCACCATGGGGGGCACGGGAAAGACGCCGTGCGCGCTGCGGCTGGCGGAACTGCTCAACGAGCGCGGCCGGAGGCCGGGAATCCTGACGCGAGGCTACGGGCGGAGTTCGCCGCAGCGCCAATTGGCGGTGGCCCCGCGCGGAAGCGTGCGCACCGAGATTTCCGGGGACGAGCCGCAGATCTTCATCCGGTCGGGGCTTGCGCCGGTGGGCATCGGCGGCGACCGCTTCGCGGCTGGCGGCCTGCTGCGGCGCGAATTCGGCGTGGATGCGCTGCTGCTGGATGACGGCTTCCAGCACGTGCAGTTGGCGAGAGACGCGGACATCATTCTGCTGGATGCGACCGAGCCCTTCGGACGGGGCGGCGTGTTTCCGCTGGGGCGGCTGCGGGAACCGCTCGGCGGCCTGGCGCGGGCCGATATCGTGGTGATCACGCGCTGCGCATTTTCCGATCTGGCAGCGGCCATCGAAGGGGTGGTGCGGCGCTCGAACCCTCGCGCTCCCATTTTCCGCGCCAGCGTGCGCCCGCGCGCTTGGGTGGATGCGGCGACGGGCGAACGGCACGCCCTGGATGCGCCGCCGTTCCGCCGGGCGGGCGCCTGCTGCGGGTTGGGGAACCCGCCTTCGTTCCGGAAGACGCTGGCGGAGGCGGGGCTGGAGCCTGCCTGCTGGGTGGAATTCGAAGACCACCACCGCTACCGCCCGTATGAACTGCGGCGCATCGCGCAGCAGTTCGTACATCACGACGCGGCGGCGATGGTCACCACCGAGAAGGACTTCGTCAACCTGTGCGATGGCTGGCAGGGCCTGGTTGCGCCTCTGCGCGTGTACTGGTTGGAAGCGACGATGGAAATCGAGCGCGAGGACGAATTCATGCGCGAAGTGGAGCGCCGCCTGGGCTGGCGAGGATAGGTGAGCAGGGGCGGGGAGCGGGCGGAAGGATCAGCGCCCGTCCGCAAACAGAATGGCGGTTATGGCTCCGCGCGCCGGGGTGGGCCATTTGGCCCGGGGACCTGCTTCCCAAGCGGCCCAGCCGCCTGGAAAGGCGGCTGCAGCCAGGATTGGCTGCCCCACAATACCGGCCGTCTAGGCTTTCACGATGGCTGCGAAGGATTGCGGGTCCAGGCTCGCCATGCCGACGAGCACGCCATCGATATCGGGCTGCGCCATCAGCGGCTTCGTGTTGAAGGGCCGGACGCTTCCTCCGTAGAGGATGCGCAGGGCGTCGGCGGCCCCGTCTCCAAAATGGGAGCGCGCTTCGCCGCGGAGAATGCGATGGGCTTGGGCCGCGATCTCAGGGGTAGCGGTTCTTCCGGAGCCAACCGCCCAGAGCGGCTCATAGGCGATGATGATGCGCCCGAACTGAGAGGGGTTGAGGGGCGCGATGCCCCTGGCGAACTGGCGGACCAGCACCATTTCGGTTCTGCCGGATTCCCGCTCGCCCGGCTGCTCGCCCACGCAGATGATCGGCGTCAGTCCGCATTCGATGGCCGCCACGGCACGGTGCATCACCATCTGGTCGGTTTCGCCGAAATTCTCGCGCCGTTCGCTGTGGCCTATGATGGCGTAGCTGGCTCCAGCCGCGCGGAGCATCGTTGGGGAAATCTCGCCGGTGAACGCGCCCTCTTTAGCCCAAGCCACGTTCTGCGCTCCGATAGCGATTCGGGTCCCCATTGCGCCTTTGACCGCGGAAGCAAGCGCGGTGTAGGGAGGGCAGATGACGATTTCGCGACCCTCCACTCCTTCTACCAGCGGACGAAACCGGGCGAAGAACGTGGTGGCCTCGGCGGACGTCTTGTACATCTTCCAATTGCCCGCCATCACAGGTGTTCTCATATGAGTTGGTCTAAGAAGCTTTCCCCATGGGGAATGGAAACGCCGAAATTCGCGGCTACGGTCTGGCCGATATCCGAGAGGCTGGCGCGCAGCCCCAGGTTGACGTTCCGGCGCGCGCCTGGCCCGTAGGCCAATAGCGGAACGTACTCGCGGGTGTGGTCGGTGCCGGGAACGGTGGGGTCGCAGCCGTGATCGGCGGTGAGCATCAGGAGGTCGGTATCGCGCATGGCGGCCATGCACTCAGGCAGCCAGGCATCGAAGCGTTCGAGAGCTTCAGCGTAACCTTCGGCATCGTTGCGGTGGCCGAACTGCTGGTCGAAATCCACAAGGTTGACGAACAGGAAGCCGCGTTCGGGAGAGCGGAGCGCGGCGAGCGTCTTGGCCATGCCATCCGCATTGTTCGTGGTCTTATCGAACGCGCTCACGCCGCGGCTAAGAAACACGTCGGCAATCTTTCCGACGGAGTGAACCGGAACACCGCGCTCTTCCAGGCGGTCTAGCAACATGCCGCGCGGAGGCGCAACGGCGTAGTCGTGGCGGTTGACGGTGCGCGTGAAGCTGCCGGGAGCGCCGACGAACGGGCGGGCGATCACGCGCCCCACTTCGTGCGGGCCGCGGAGGATATCGCGCGCGATTTCGCACATCCGGTATAGCTCCCAGAGCGGGATCACTTCTTCGTGCGCGGCCACCTGAAAGACGCTATCGGCCGATGTGTAGACGATGGGCGATCCGGTGCGCATGTGCTCGGGGCCGAGTTCCTTGATGATCTCGGTGCCGGAGGCGGTCTTATTGCCGAGCGAGCTTCGTCCGATGCGGCGTTCGAACTCCTCGATGATTTCGCGCGGGAAGCCGTTCGGATAAAGCGGAAAGGGCTTATCCAGGTGGATGCCCGCCATTTCCCAGTGGCCCGTGGTCGTGTCCTTTCCCGGTGAAGCGAGAGCGCACCGGCCATATGCGCCGAGGGGAAAGGCTGTGGGCGGAATCCCGTCCATTGGCCTGATGTTTCCCAAGCCGATACGCGTCATGTTGGGAAGGAATAACTCTCGCAGGCGCGCCAGATTGCCCAAGGTGTCCGCGCCGGGAGGGTCACAAAACGCCTCCCAATCGGGCATGGCGCCGATTCCCAAACTATCGAGTACTATGACCGCAATGCGTTCAAGCACAATTAATCATCATATACGGCAGACAGGGAGGGCGGCAGAAGACGGGCGTATTTCGCCGTCTTCCGCCTTCCGCGATTCTTGATTTTTTCGGCTACTCTTTCTGTGGCTGGGACTGGGTTTGATTCTGCGTTTGGCCGCCGCCGAGGAACCGGCCGAGAATGCCGGAGGCTGCCTTCCCGGCATTGCCCTTCAGGAATTTCTGCGCCTGATCGGACTGCAATAGTTTCTGCGCCTGCCGGCGGGCCAGATCCTGAACGTCGGGCTTGAAGACCGGATTCTGCGCCGTGCCTTGCACGAAGAAGGAGACCGGAACGCCGCTCAGAGCGGCGGCCACGCCGCTGGTTTTGACAGAGGCGGTCATCTTGAAATCGAGAGCGTTGGCCGGGCTGATGGTTCCCGCTCCGGCAAGGTCGCCTATGGAAGGCGCAATCAGGCGCAGGTTATCTATGACGATTCCTTCGGGCGTCATGCGAATGTTGGCGCCCACGGTCTGGATGTCCGTATTAGGGCCGCTCTTGATGCCGGCGAGGGATTGAATGGCGCCGCCCATCTTACCGCCGAGATCGAAACCGGTGAGGCGCGTATTGTCGAGCGACGCGGTCCCGGCGGCGGTAGAGCGATCGGCCGGGCCGGTGACGGTGAAATCGAGGCTCGCCGTTCCGCCCTCCAATTTAGAACCGGAAGGCAAAATCACGCCGAAGGCGGGGAGGGCAGCTTCCAGGTCGGGAATGGGCATCTTCGCGCCGGCGAACTTCATGTTCAGCACGGTGGCGGCGTTCTGCTCGGCGTACGTGCCCGAAAGATTGGCCGTGGCGGCGCCGATGTGGAGCGTTCCCTGGCGCAACTGGCCCGCGTGCTTCCTGAGATCGTTGGTGAGGGCGAAATCGAACTGCACGGGCCTGCCGGACGGGCTCCCGTTCTGGACGGCCTTGAGTCCGTCGGCCTGCAATTTCCCCTGCAGGTTCATCACGCCGGCCTGGGACGTGCCTTGGCCTTCGAGCGAAACCATGCCGGCCATGCCGGTAACCGTGCCGGCCAGGGCCGTGGCCAGGTTCAGTTGGGTGACCCTCCAAGACAGGGAAACGGGCGTCAACTCGGCATTGGCTTGATCCATCGGCCCGGCTGTGCCCTGCAACTCAACGTGGCCGCCGCCAGCGACGTCGGCGCTGAGCGAAAACGGAAACGCCGCGGCAGCGGAGAAGTTGCGAACTTCAAGATTTACATTATTCAGGGCGAGCGGCTTCTGTGTTCCGCCGGTTCTGCCGATTGAAAACTGGCCGCCCTTGATCTGAACCAGGTCGGCGCTCATGGCGAGACTCTGCGCGCCGGAGCCGCCCGCGGGCGGTGCGGGGGGCGGAGTAGGGGATCTATCGGGCTTGCCTCCCAGGGTGGAATAATTCCACTCGCCCGAGGGAGACTGGAGCAGCGCGACCTGCGGCTCCTCTATGGTCAGGCCGCGGATATTCAACTGCTTCGAAAAGATCAGGGGGTACAGATCGACGGAAATCTTGAGGGCGCCGGCATGCAGGAATGGCGCGCCGCCGAACGCGGGGTCTTCGGCGATCGAAAGATCGTTGGCGGTGACGCCGCCGCTCAGGATGGACAATTTGAGATCGCCTACGGTGACTGGACGTCCCAGCGCCGCGGAGAGCCTGTTTTGCAGCTCCGGGCGGAACGAGTTGGCGCTCACGAAGAACGAAACGCCGACTATCGCGAGGACCACCAGCCCGAGGATGACCGCGAGAACCTGAACTCCTCGTTTCATCATGACCTCCACGTCCCGTGTAGCGGGACGCGCTTTGGCTTAGCCGCAAGTCCCGCGCGGCAAGCTTCACCCCCTATTGTCCGGAATTCGGTGGCCCGCGTCCACCCCGGCGTGACGGTTCGGGGACTCGGGACAGGACGATATAATCGTAAATGCCCGCACTGTGGCCCTAGGAGGTTCCCCGATGCAGTCCAGACGCATATTCATAGGCCAGGTTGCGACCGGATTGGCCGGTACGCTGGCTGCCAAGGTCCCTGGCGCCAACGATCGCATCCGGTTCGGACTGATTGGCGTGGGAGCCCGCGGGACGGAGTTGCTGCGTGAAGCGCTGGGCTGCGATGCGGAGTGCGCGGCAGTGGCGGACGTCTATTCCAAGCGCCTGGACGACGCACGCGCGATCGTTCCGGCGGCGAGCGCGTATACGGATTACCGCGCCCTGCTTGACGAGCCGGGGATCGACGCGGTTTTGATCGCCACCCCGCCGCACCTCCACGCCGAGCATTTCATCGCGGCAATTGAGGCGGGCAAACACGTCTACCTGGAGAGGACCCTGGCGCTCACCCTGGAGCAGGCGAAACGGATGCGCGACGCCCGGCGGGGCGCGGGGCAGCTCACGGTCCAGATTGGGCACCAGTGGAATTCCTCGGGCCAGGCCGCCGACGCCGCCACGTTCCTCAGGCCGGAGTTGATGGGGACAGTTACCGCCATCCGGGCGCACATGTTCCGCAATACGCCTCACGGAAGACCGCAGTGGGCGCGGCCCGTCTACCCGGATATGAATCCCGCGAACATCGCCTGGGAGTCGTTTTTGGGCGAGGCGCCCGCGCGGCCCTTCGACGCTCACCGGTTCATCAACTGGCGCTACTTCGAGGAATACTCGGGCGGCAGCGTTACCGAGAATCTCTCGCAGCAACTTGCCTTCTGGTACAAAGTGATGGGCCTCAATATCCCGAGCGCGGCGGTGATGACCGGAGGCGTCTACCTGTGGAAGGATGGACGGGAAGCGCCCGATACGATGAGCGTCAGCTTCGAGCAGCCCGAAGAAATGCTGTTCAGTTGGGATTCCGGGTTCGGCAACGACAAACCGGGCACCGGCGAGGATGTTTTGGGCACGGACGGCTC
>CAIYHG010000075.1 GCA_903925975.1 uncultured Acidobacteriia bacterium
GGCGGTTTCGCCTGCCGCATCCGATGGCAGGCGAAACCGCCTGCCCCACCTCAATCCAGCGAGCCCCGCGCCGAAATGTAGCAACTCCGGGCGCCGGACTCGGTCCGGCGTTCGCACGAACCGGAGCTCAAGCTCCGGCTGCACGCTGAAGCGTGCGCCACACAGAGCGGTTGGAGTTCGGAATGCACCTTCAGGCACTGGATTGGATTATCGCGCTGGTTTCGATCGGCATCTGCTTCGTGCCCGCGCTCTTTTTCGGGCGGCGCTCGGGGAAGAGCACGGCGGAGTACTTCGCTTCGGGCCGCTCGGTCCCCTGGTGGCTGGCGGGAGTATCCATGGTAGCCACCACGTTTTCGAGCGACACGCCCAACCTGGTGGCCAACTTCGTGCGCACGGGAGGGGTGGCCTCCAACTGGCAATGGTGGGCCTTCACGCTCACCGGCGTGGCGACGGTCTTCTTCTATGCGCGCCTGTGGCGGCGCTCGGGGGTGCTCACCGATCTGGAATTTTACGAACTGCGCTATTCCGGCAAGGCGGCTATGGCGGTGCGCGGCTTCCGCGCGATCTACCTGGGTCTGTTCTTCAACTGCATCATTATGGCCACGGTGAACCTGGCCGCGTGCAAGATTGCGGCGGTGCTGTTTGGGTTGGACCGTTGGCAGACGCTGCTGGCGGTGGGGCTGCTGAACGTGGTCTTCGCGGCGCACTCCGGGCTATGGGGCGTGCTGGTGATCGATATGACACAGTTCTTCATCAAGATGTCGGCCGTGATCGCCGCGGCCTATTTCGCGGTGACGCTGCCCCAGGTGGGCGGCCTCGGCGGCATGGTGAGCCAGCTTTCGAAGCTGCGCGGGCCCGGCGGCGTGAACTAATTGAGCATGCTCCCCGATTTCTCGAATAACTGGGATCTGGCGCTGGCCGTCTTCGTGATGCCGCTTGCGATCCAATGGTGGGCCGTGTGGTATCCCGGGGCCGAACCGGGCGGCGGCAGCTACGTGGCGCAACGCATGCTGGCCTCGAAATCGGAGAAAGACGCGCTGGGCGGAACGCTCTTCTTCAACGTGGCGCATTATGTGTTGCGGCCCTGGCCGTGGATCCTGGTAGGGCTGGCGTCAATTATCGTCTACCCGCAGCTTTCGGACATTCAACACGCCTTCCCGCACGTACCCAAGTCCTTGATCGGCGACGACATCGCGTACCCCGCCATGCTCCGGTTCCTCCCGACGGGGTGGATGGGGCTGATGCTCGGCGGTTTGGTGGCGGCCAATTCCTCCACCATCCTGACGCACCTCAACTGGGGCGCATCTTATCTAGTCCACGATTTCTACCGGCGCTTCCTGCGCCCGGCGGCGAGCGAAAAGCACTACGTACTGGCGGGCCGGCTGGCCACCATTCTGTTGTTTGTCTGCTCCTCGGCCATGGTGTTTCTGCTCGATACGGCCAAGGACAGCTTCAATCTGATTTTGCAGGTGGGCGCCGGAACAGGTCTTCTCTACCTGCTGCGCTGGTATTGGTGGCGCATTACGGCCTGGTGCGAAATTGTGGCCATGATCAGTTCGTTCGGAATTTCCGTAACGTTTCTGCTGCTGAACAAAACCAGCATGGCCGTCCCGGCGAACAGGCAACTCGCGCTGACGGTCCTTTTCACAACTATCTGCTGGGTAGCGGCCGCCTACTGGGGACCGCGCACCGATGAAGCCACGCTGATGGACTTTTACAAAAAGGTTCATCCCGTCGGCCCCGGCTGGAAGAAGATTCGGATCAAGTTGGGCATCTCCGACGCCGAGGCCACCGAACTCGCGAAGCACGACAACATACCGCTGGCTTTGGCGGGATGGTCGGCCGGCTGCGCGATGATCTGGTCGGCGCTGTTTGCCGTGGGGAACCTGCTCTACGGTCGCACCGGACTGGCGCTGGCTCTTACGGCGGTCTTCCTGGTAAGCGCGACGGTGGTTGTCCGTGTGGTCAATCGCCTATGGGCCTAAAGGGCCTTGCCCCGCGGGCGCCGGAGTGGCGTATTCTGGCATCATGAACCGTGTTTTGGGGGTCCTGATTGCGGCGGCGATCTGCGTTCCCACGGCAGCGCCGCAGACTGCGAATGCCGCGGCGCATTGGGAAGGCTCGATTCAAGCCGACGGCAGCGCCGTGCCCCTGGTGGTGGATCTCTCGCAGGGCTCGAACGGGGCCTGGAGCGGAACCATGAGCATGCCGGCGCAAGGAGCGGTGGACATTCCTCTCAGCCGCATCGGGGTAAGCGGCGCTTCCGTCCACTTCAGCATGATGGATACGCCGGGCAGCCCGGTCTTTGAGGGCAAGCTGTCGGACGATGGCAAGGAACTGACGGGTTCGCTATCGGGCGGTGGAGAAACAACGGCATTCCGCCTGGCGCGGTCGGGCGCGGCCGTTATCAAGCTCCCTCCCCCGAGCACCGCGCTCGCTCCGGAATTCGTGGGTACGTGGGAGGGGACGCTCCAGGCCGCCGATGCGCGGTTGGATCTACGCCTGAAACTGGAGCGCGCGCCCGATGGAACCGGCACAGGCGCGCTGATCACCGTGGGAGAGCAGAGCCCCGACCTGCCGCTGACCACCGTGACCCAGAACGGCAACCGGCTGGCGTTCGAGATCCGGGCCGTCAGCGGCAAGTATTCGGGAACGTTGGACTCTTCGGGTAAGCAGATTTCCGGCGAGTGGACGCAGGGGCCCAAGCCTCTGCCCCTGGTATTCAAGCGGGCATCGCATTAAGTCGGACTTTCGAAGCTAACTGCGGCGAAGCGGGTTTGAGGCCCAGCCAGCCCTCCGAACTGGAAAAGAAACCCGTGATTCGCTGATTGGATATACAATCATGCTTCCAATTTCAGAGTGGAATTCCCCGGTTACGGGACTTACCGGACAGTTACTAACAGCTCCCGTACCGGTGGCGCCCGGAAAGGACGACTATGTTTCGTAGAGTATTCCTGGTGGTAGCGCTTGCCCTCGCTGTCGCTTCTCTCGGATGGGCGCAGCGCAAAGGTGGAGGGGGAGGCGGAGGAATGGCGGGCGGCGGCGGCGGAAGTGATTCCCCGGGATTGCCGGCGGCATTCGGGCGCATCCCCACCCGATATGAATCCATCCAGAAAGAGTTGAAGCTCACCGACGCGCAGAAACCCCAGGTGGAAGCCGTCTTCGACGCTGCGCAGAAGCAGTATGCCGCCGCCGCGCAGCCCATCGCCGCTATCCGGACGACCATTCTCAATGCCAGCGTGAAGGGCGAGAACACCGCCGAGACCGTGGCCAAGCTGGCCGAGGCCCACACGCCGCTGGTGAGAATCGAGGCCGACACTCTGACGAAGCTGCTGGCCGTGCTGGACGAAAAGCAGAAGGCCAAGGCGCCTAAGCTGTTCGACCTCATGTTTACCATCCTCCAGAACATGGATTGGAGGACAGCACGATGAACCGCTTATTCTCTCGATTGCTGTTGATTGGGATGCTGACGGCCGCGGCTTCCTTCGCGCAGGCCCGGCTGGACGCGCTCGCTACGGCGTGCAATCTCAACAAAGACCAGAAGACTCTTTTCAAGACCACTCTCGACGCGAGCACCAAGGAAGCCGAGCCGCTGCGAAAAGCCATTCCGCAAACCCGCGCGCAAATCGCCGCATTAGTCCAGGCGGGCAAGAGCGGGGACGAGTTGAATAAGCTGGTCAGCGAGCATGCGTCTCAGATGGCGGCCATGTACGAGATTGAAGCCAAGACGTTCGCGAAACTGGTGAACTCTCTTGATGCCGACCAGAAGAAGCAAGGCGCCCAGCGCCTTCTAGGCGAGATGCGCGGCCTGTTCCTCAAGAACAAGTGGAGCGATTAGTAGAGGGATAGTGGGTGAAGGGGGCGCGCGCGGCTCCGATCCGAGCTGCGCGCGTCAGTAAGCGGTTTCTCCGGGGAGCCGCGGCGAACGAAATACTAACTGACTAACACCGCCTCTTACGACCGCCGGTTGAACCTCAGCGACACCGCGATCGCGGGCCGCATCACGCGCTCCAGATTGGTCGTCGAGCCATACGCGGCAACGTCAATCGAGAACCGCTGGCCCATGTTCAGACCGATGCCGCCGGCGGGCTGCCAACGGTCGAGCGAGTAGCCGGCGCCGCCGCGCAGCTCAACGGGGCCGAGCCGAAACTCCAGGCCGCTGTGGAGCCGCGTTCCCTGGAAACCGTTCGCTGCCTCTGCCACCACGGAAATCTTCTCCCAGCGATAAGCTCCGCTGCCCGTGTAATCCACCGGCAGTTTCACCTGGAACTTCCCGGTGGGTCCCGGAAGCCGCTGGTTCAGAAAATCGGCGCTCGCGACCAGTGTCCGCAGAGTGTAGCGCCGCAGCGAGAGACCCTCCCAGTCAATCCGGTTTCCGAGGCCGTTCGCGCCGAAGCCCAGCTCCAACCCGCCGTAGACCACCGCGATGCCGGCGTCAACCGCGCGCCCCGTGCCCGATTTCGAGTACCTGTAATCCACCTGAGCGGGGATCGTCACCGGCAGCAACGTCACCAGTCCGGTTGAGTCGGTGTCGAGCCGGATGTTGACCGTGGCTTCGTCGTAATGGAACCCGCGGAGATAGCTGTAATTGGCGCCCACATAGACGCCATCGCGCGGGCCCCCACTCCGAAAGGCGAAGCGCGCCCGATAGCCGCCCGTAACGGCCAGCGCCAGCTGTCCGGCCGAGACGTCGGAAATATAGAAGGTGCGGTTGGGGATGGATACCGGGGTCGCGCTGGCGAGTACGTCGGTCAGCGCCTGGTCGATGTTCAAGTCCGTTCTAGCCGAGAGGTACGGGCCCACACCGATGTAGATGCCCTGAAAGGCGCCGGTGGGGCGCCTGGCGAACTTGATGGTCTTCCCCCAACTGGGAGACGCCAGCCCTTCGGCCTTGAGGTGGTTGGCCGGATTGAAGCCGCGGTAGGAGTTGAGATCGCGGCTCACTTCCCCGTTGACCACGTCCCGAACGAACTTTCCCCTGGCCCCGCCGGGTTCGCGCCCGATGACGTAGTGGAGCGGACTGGCCGCGTATTCCAGGACCAGCGCCGGATCGAAGTTCTGCTTATCGTCCGGGTTGAAGCGGTCGCGATCCTGAATCGCCTGGAGGATGCCGAGCGGAATCACAATGGCCTTGTAGGGCCGCTCGTCCTCGATCATGCGGGTCGCCAGGTTCTCGGAATAGCCGGCGCCGCCCATGCCTACCTTGCGGGCGTCGCCGCTGAAGCTCTGGGCAACGGCGGAGCCGGAAGCCACGAGCGAGCAAACAAAAACCAAGCCGACAGTTCGCAATCTCATCTCTGATCTCCTCAAACCGACTCTGGCGGGCGCCACGCACGCGGGACCCGTCAAGACGGCAACCGGGTCCGAATTACCACTACTATACTCTCCGTCGCGCCGTGGCTTGCTGCTATCTTTGGTTCGGAACGGTGGGAATGTGGCGTTGTTCCAGCGTAGATGAAGTGCACTTTTGCGCCTGCTTCCGCACCCGCGTGAGATAGGTTGTAGATTAGAAACAAAAGGAGCGTCCCATGAGGAAGCAATGCAGATGGGTCGGCGTGATCGCGCTATCCGCTCTCGCCTTCCACAGCGCCGGGCGCGGGGCGGAAGTGGCTGGCCCGGTTGTGCGCGTCACGGGCGGCGAGATACGCGGCCGCGTCGCGCCCGCCGGACCGGGCGCGGTGTTCAAGGGCGTTCCTTTCGCGCAGCCTCCAATCGGGGATCTGCGGTGGCGCGAGCCCGCGCCCGTGAAGCCGTGGCCGGGCGTGCGCGAGGCCGCCGAGTTCGGTCCCAAGTGCTTTCAGAACTCAGGAGGCAGCGAGGATTGCCTGTATCTGAATATCTGGACCGCCGAGTGGCCCGTGAAGACCAAGAAGCCGGTGATGGTCTGGGTCCACGGCGGCGCCAATATGACCGGGTCGGCAGTCGGGGCCGCCGGTAGCGAGCCGCCCTTCGAGGGAGACAAGTTCGCCGCGCTGGGCGCCGTGCTGGTGACGGTGCAACACCGGCTCAACGTCTTCGGTTTTCTCGCTCACCCCGAGTTGACGCGCGAATCCAAGTACCACGCCTCGGGCAACTGGGGGCTGATGGATTTGCTGGCCGCGCTGCGCTGGGTGAAGGAGAACATCGCCCGTTTCGGCGGCGACCCGGCGAACGTCACGATGTTCGGCCACTCCTCGGGGGCCTACGATATCCAACTGCTCATGGCTTCCCCGCTCTCGAAAGGCCTGTTCCAGCGGGCTATTCCCGAAAGCGGGCAGTTCCTCTCCTTCGGCGGCTCCATGCCGCTGGCGAAGGCCGAGGCTTTCGGGGAGCGCATTGCCGCGGAACTCAAGGCGCCGGCCGGGGCCTCCGCCATCGAGTTTCTGCGGAAGGCGCCCGCGGAGGACGTGATGAAGATCGCGGCCAAGGTGATACCGGGTGGCATGACGGGTGATACAGGCCTGCTGACCACCGTGGACGGCTACGTTCTTCCGCGCCTGCCTGCGGCGGTGTTCGCCGCCCGCCAGCAGTTGCCGGTGACCATGATGATCGGAACCGGAGCGCGGGAGATCTCCACTCCGTTGACGCCCGACGAACTAAAGAAGGCCATCGAGGCCAGGTACGGTGACGTAGCGCCGCGCGCCCTTTTGCTCTACGGGCTCACCGATGGGACCCAGAGCGATGCCGACCCTCTATACGGCAACGCTGCCGCGCAGTGGTGGACCGATACCGTGCAGCGCTGCCCCGCCGTGCTGATCGCCGAGTGGCATGCGGCCGCGGGCCATCCGGTGTATCAATATCAATTCGACATGCCGGTTCCCGGCCGGGAAGCCGCGGGCGCGTCACACGGGGCCGAACTGGCCTTTGTGTTCGGGCATCTCACGCGCTTCCCTTACACGGATAACGACAAGAAGATTTCCGAAGCGATGCAGCAATACTGGGTGAACTTCGCGCGCACAGGCGACCCCAACGGAACCGGCCTCCCCGCCTGGCCGCGCTTCAACGCAACCGCGCGCCCCTACCTGGAGTTCACCTTGAGGGGCCCGGTTGCAAAGGAGAACCTCCGCCGCGAGTTCTGTGCGTTATATGCCGGGAACGCCAAGAGGCAGATTCGCTAGGGAGGGACAGCGGCGCCCGAAGGCGCTCATCTTCATTGACGAAGACGTGCCGCTTAGCATGTAGCCGCTGCAAGCCGCGTGTCTCCGCTCCCTCCGCGCTCTCAGGTGTTGACTTTGAGAGGACTAGGCTTCTCTGCGTTTTGCTCCGCGACTCCGCGTCATAAGAAGGCCCCTAGCCGTGCGTATCCCCCCACCCAAACTTTCCTCTTGACACGAAATTAAATTAGTACTAATAAATTAGTATGCGACGACGAAGCGCGACACTCACCGGACAGGAACTCGAAATCATGAAGGTCGTCTGGGAGCGTGAAACCGCCACCGTTCGCGACGTCTACGAAGCTTTGCTCGAACGCCGCAAGGTGGCCTACACCACCGTGATGACCATGATGAAGATCCTCGAACAGAAGAAGTACCTCAAGAAGGACGCCTCCGACCGAGCCTTCGTCTACCGCCCCGCCCAACCCAAAGGGAAGGTGATCGGCGAAATGGTCCGCGAGTTCATCGACCGCGTCTTCAACGGTTCCGCCGAGCCGCTGCTGGTTCACCTGGTCAACGACAACGACCTTTCGCCGGAGGATCTCGCGGAGATCGCACGCATAAGGAGGAAGCCATGAGCGCCAATCTGCTGCTCAGCAACATCGCCACGTACAGTCTGCAAATCGGGCTTCTCGTGGGCGTGGCCGCGCTGCTCCCCACGCTGCTGCGGTTGCGCGCCCCGGCGGCGCGGCTAGCCTACTGGCACGTCCTCCTGGCCGTGTGCCTGCTCCTGCCGCTCGTGGCGCCGCGGCGCGCGCAGGTGATCGAAGGGAACGTGGAAATCGCTGCCGCTCCCGGGGTTGTGGTGGGTTCCTTCCCCGCCCCCAGCGCTGCATTTCGCCTGAGCCTCGGGGAAGCCACGCTGATCTTGCTGGCTGCGGGCGCGGCCATCCGCATCGGCTGGCTGCTGTTTGGCTTCGCGCAACTCAGGCGTTACCGGCGCCGCTCGCGGCCTCTCGAACCCGCGCCCTCATGGAGCGTGGAAGCGTCGCTGCGCCTTTCGGGCGATGTGGCGAGCCCCGTCACGTTCGGCTGGCGCAGGCCGGTCATCCTGCTCCCCGATAGTTTCCCCGATCTGAGTGAGCGCTTGCGGGACGCCATTCTGGCGCACGAGTGTCTGCATGTGCGCCGCCGCGACTGGCTGTTCACGCTGTTTGAGGAACTCGTGCGCGCCGTGTTCTGGTTCCATCCCGCCATCTGGTGGCTGCTCGGTGAGATTCAACTCGCTCGCGAGCAGGCCGTGGATCGCGCGGCCGTGGACATCACCAATGGACGCGAGGAATATGTGGACGCCCTGCTGGCCATCGCCGGCGCCCCCGTCGAACCGGATCTCGCTCCGGCCCCGTTATTCCTGCGCAAGCGCCACTTGAAGCAACGGGTGTTTTCGCTAATTAAGGAGGTTCCCATGTCGAAGCAGCGCCTAATTTCCGCGCTGGCTGCCTGCCTGTGCATCATGGCCGCCACATGTTGGTTTGTAGCAGGAACGTTCCCGCTTTCGGCCGCCCCACAAGTGGTGGCCGAAGGCTCTGAAGTGAAGGTGGATCTTGGCGGCGCCACGTTGTTGCACCGTGCGCCGGTAGTCTACGGAGCGGTGATCTCAACGAATCTGGCCTGGAACGCGATGAATGCGCGGATGGCGAAGAAGCCGATCTACGCGCTAACGCTTTCGGGAGTGGACGCGGTGTTCACGACGCACGACCTGGCGCTGGAGCGGGTCGGTGGAACGCTGCCGGATTACCGGGCCTGGATGAAGACGCCGGGAGGCGCGTCGCAATCGATTGACGTAGTGAATGGGACGTCATCGATTGGAGAGCTGGAGTGCGAGGTGGTGGACCAGGGCGGGTTCGTGCGGCGCCTGGTGGGCGAGAATGCGCTGTGCGGTGTTACGGCGACGCTGCTACTGGGATGGCCGGGAATCCAATGGAATCAGTTCGTGCCGCTGCACACGTATGTGCTTTACAAGACGCGACCGACGGCGGGCTATACGTCGTGGATGTTCGTGGCAAGGGACCAGCAATGGATGGCGAAGCGGACGGTGTATCTGCATCCGGCGAATGCGCTGCCGCTGAGCGAAGATAATCCGTGGATTCTGAGCGGGACGCCAGCGCAGGTTTTCCAGGCGGTGGCATTGTGGGCGCTGGGGCTGCCCGCGGAGGCGCTGGACCTGGCGCAGTTGGCGGCGCTGGACGATCCGGCGGAGGGGCTGTTCGCGGCCGCGCGGCCGTTCTTTTTCCGGATGACGGAAAGCTTCGAAGCCAAGCAATTTTTGGAAGCGGAAATTTTCAAGCCGAGCCTGCTGTATTGCGTGGTGACGGCAGGAGGGAAGCTTTCGCTGCGGGCGTCTCGGCCTCCGGCGGACGGGGCGGCTCCGGTGTTCGCGTTCACGGCGGACAACATGGTGGTGCTGCCGGACGTGGACAGCCTGCCGGTGATCAACGAAGCGGTGTGGGCTTTCGACGCGGATGGCTCGGATTTCCAAACGCGGAGGACGTATCTGGAGGCCACATCGATCACGACGTTCGGGCGCGGGCAGCAGTGGAACGTGCAATCGAAGGGGCTGCGCAGCGAGCTGGGTGGAGTGTGGTTTTCGGAGTGGATCGCCGCGCGGCTGTTTCAGCGATTCGCGGGGACGCCGGAGGGGCTGAAGGGCGGGGCTCCGGTGTTACAGATAGAGGCGTTTTTCGCGACGCTGCCGGTATGGGCCGGGGACTACGTGACGGTAACGCATGCGCTGATGCCGGACGTGCTGACGGGCGCGCTGGGAGTGACGGACCGGGTGTACGAGGTGATCGACCGATCGCCGGATTACGCCAGCGGGCGGATGCGGTTCAAGTTGCTGGACACGGGATTGACGGGGGCCGCGCCGGCGTATCAGTGGGGCGCTGGGAGCGCGCGGCCGTTTTTGCTGGGCAGTTCGGAGGTGTACTAAGCGATGTCGAGCCTGACGCTGGCGGCGGAACCGGGATTCACGGAGATTGCGGACGCATCGTTCGCGGCGGGCGCGGCGGTGACGGACGCGACGATGAAGTCGCTGAACTCGGGCGCTAAATTCGCGGCGGTGCGGAACGAGCAGTTCTGGGGTTATTACAAGAACGGCGAGACGATCGTGCTGCCGATTTCTCCGGCGGACGGGTACACGTATTCGCTGGACGAGCTGGTGTACGGGTTCTCGTGGTATTGGACCGGGTCGGCCGCAGGGGCGCTGAACGGGACGCACACGGCGCCGACGCGGGGGGCGACCTCGGCCGCGGGGAACGCGCTGCAGATGGGCGCTTCGATTGACCCGGCGACTGGGCTGGTGGAATCGTCGGTTTCGTACTACACGCCAGGCGGCGCGCAGAACAACACGCACGACGGCATTCTGCTGGTGACGATCCACGCACAGAGGATGAGATAGCGGATGCTGCTGGCGGCCCCATTATTTCCCAGGCAAGGCGTGATTGCGGGATTTCCGCTGGGGATTCAATGGGACACGGTTTACGACGAGGTCGAGGTGCTGGTGGGCCTGGACCCGGACACCGGTGAGCCGATCTACGAGACGCAGGAAGTGGCGCGGCCGGCTCGTCTGGCGGCCCCGTGGATTGGCGGCGGGGCGCTGTATTTCGGGGGCGAGTTTGCGGGGTTCCTGGATGGCGAGCTGACGGCTCCGGATGCGCCGCTGAACGCGCGGAATTTCCTGCGATACGGCTCGGAAGGGCTGTATTACGCCGCTTCGGACGATGGGCCCGAACCCTTGCTGGGCTGGGTAAAGACGAATAGCGAGGGCATCGTTGCCGTAAGCAGGCTGGTGATCAGCGGGGCGAACGAGGGCACGGGCGGCGGATCGAGCGCGGCTGGCAGCACGGTGCCGAGGCAGGATTCGAACAGTTTTCAGCGGGTGACCACGAGCGAGACGCAGCCGGCGAATCCGGCGCGGGGGGACGTGTGGATCGACGTGAGCGACCCGGACAACGATCAACCGAAAGTTTGGCAGAAAGTGGGAGGGGTATTTCAATGGCGCGCATTCTAAGGCTCTCGGTAATGGCGGCATTCTGCTGCCTGGCGGCGATGGGGCAGACGAAGACGGGCGGAATTTTTAGCTATGGAAGCACGGCTCAACTGCCGGCGAATTGCTCGGCCGGGCAGGTCTACTATGCGACGGACCAGCCGGTCGGCTTTACGCTATACCTCTGCGGCTCCGCCGGTTGGATTCACATGGACGCCACGGCCGGAGTTGCATTCGCTCCGCGTTTGGCAACCAGCATGAACATTGTGTTCGAGGGCGATTCCAGGACCAGCGGGTATGGTTTGACGAAAAGCGCCCAGAATACGACGGCGTGTCGCACCATACTCGATTCAACCTGTCAGGACTGGCCAAATCAGCTCATGGGGATGTCGGCGTTAACCGGGCGCGGGAACACGTTCAAGAACGTGGCGGTGGGCGGAGCGGGCATTGAAAATGCGCAAGGCCAGTACACCGCTGAAGTCCACCCGCTAAGCCCAGCGGAGACGGGTAAAACGGGCTTGCTGTTTTTGAACATCGGCGTCAACAACGTGGCGACCAAGACGGCAGCTTGGATAGAGAATGCCTTGACCACCTACTGGGCTGGCGCGAAGGCAGATGGGTGGAGTTTAGTGGTTTTCACGCAATATGACCGTTGCGACTCGACATTGGCGGGGGATGCTACGCGGCGCGCGGTGAACGACTGGATTCGGAGCCTGGAAGGCACCGGCGTATACGACTACATGGTGGATGAGGACCGGCTGTTTGGTGACTGCACGAATTTGATTTATAACCTTGCGGACCTGATTCACCCTAGCGCAGCCGGCTCGTATGCTATCGCTAGGGCTGTGAACGCAGCGCTGTGGGCCGATGGCACTACTACCGACCTCACGGCTCCGATGATCGACATGAAGTCGATTGGCAGCTTCACGGTTTCGAGCACCCACTGGCAGACGGGAATTCCGATGTGGCAGAAATATAGTCTTCTGTTCATCGCGAACGGTACCGGTAGCTGCATAAACGGCGGAGGGTGCATCCAGGTAACGGCGTCGGATGGCGAGATCACAACGACAAACGCACCTGCAGCCGACGCGGTGTACATTCAGGCGTCGCCTTGGCTTTGGGGGTTGTACTTACTGAAGGCGCGCGTCAAAGTGACCACGGCGTGTACTGGGTCGACAGGCCTACAGTTCCACGATCTAGGGAACTCGATGGTCGCAAGCGACTTTTTTGCCCAGGGGCTGGATTATGATTTGACGGGTGTTGCTTCCAACACGAATTTTTTGAACATTTCCCCGATCGATGGGCACGAGGGGGGCACTTTCTATATCGATTATGTAGGCGCCAGGCTGACGGTATCTTCCGGCACGGTGGCCGATACCGATCCGGGCTGTGCGTTTGACCTGTTCCTGCTTCTTTCCGGGACTAAATAAGGGTGGGCTTCAGAATGACGGCGCGAGCTGGATGGCTACGCGGTTTTGGTGAGGGCCCAGGGAGAGCACAATACTAGGGGTATAGAACTTTCTTTTGGTCAAAAAGGGCGCGCCGCCTGTGCAGCGCGCCCGATGTGTGTCTAACGAACCGGATCAGTAAGTTGCAAAATAGCTTCTGCTTTTTGCGGAATAAAGGCTGCAGAATTGCAAAAGTGCGCTTGCTGCTTTACCCAAGCCGAGCCGCGACCGACTGAGGGAGCGGTGACAGCGACTTCAGGCACGCCGCCGTTAGCAGTGACCGCCCACACCCGAGACGGAAGTCTACTATGCGGCCCTGCGCTACCGCTCGCTGGTCGCTCGCGGCTCGGAGTGAGGCGTTCGCTATCATAGAGTGAGCAACGTCGTCCCGAGCCATGTCCCTTCCGCGCCAACCCCTGACTTGATGGCCCTTAGGGGCCAATTCGTAAAGCGGCGCGCGTGCTATAATCCGTAGGTCTACCTGTTCGTTTTATTAGCAGAACACCTATGCCTAAGCTTAAGACTCACAAAGGTGCGGCCAAACGGTTCAAGAAGACCGGCACCGGACAAGTGGTTCGCAACCACGCCTTCGGTCGGCATATCTTGACCTCCAAGCCGCACAAACGCAAGAAGAAGCTTCACCAGAGCGTATTGGCCGACAAGTCCAATCAGCCCGAGTTGAAGCTGATGCTCCCCTACAAGTATTAGGGTGAGCCCGTGCGCGAACGGAGCGCGTGGCACGTGCCCGATTCGCCATTTAGATAGAAACACAAGGAGATTGAAACGTGCCCAGAGTAAAACGTGGTACCCACCGCCGGGCCTCGCGCAAGAAGACGCTGCATCTGGCCTCCGGCTACTTCCTAACCAAGAGCAAGCTGTATCGATCCGCGCAAGAGGCTGTCGAGCGCGCTCTGAAGTTTGCCTATGTCGGCCGCAAGAACAAGAAGCGCGACTACCGGGCTCTTTGGATTGTCCGCATCAACGCATCTTGCCGGGCGGCGGGAATTTCCTACAGCCAGTTCATCCACGGTCTCAAGACCGCGGGGTTGGATCTGAATCGGAACGTGCTGGCCGATGTGGCGATGCACGATGAGACGGCCTTCGGCCAGTTAGTGGCCGCGGCAAAGGCTGCCTTGGAGAAGGCATGACACTGGCGGACCAGGAAGCGGATTCGCTGAGCGGTCTTGAGGAGCGCATACAGCAGGCGGTCGAACTGGTGACCCGCTTGCGCGAGGAGCGCGACCGCGCGCTCGAGCTGGAACGCGAAGCCAAGGCCGAGGCGGAACGCCTGGCCGGTGAAGTCCGGACTCTGCAGGCAGACCGGAAGCAGGTGCGGACGCGCATCGAAAAGCTGCTGGGGCAAATTGACCAGTTGAGCGGAACATAAGCATTGAGCCGGCGGCCTTGCGCCGCCGGCGCCCGTAACCGGGCGCCAACGCCCGGCAGGAATATGGAAAGCGGCGCCAGTCAAAAGCAATCGGTTCGGGTCACGATTCTGAGCCGTCCCTATACCCTGCTAACCAGCGGCGACCCCCGCGAATTGCAGGATGTAGCGGCCAGTGTGGACGAACTGATGCTCTCGATCGCCGCCAAAGCCCCTTCCGCCGATTCCACCCGTATAGCCGTTTTGGCCTGCCTGCACCTTGCCGACCAGCTTCGCTCACTCGAACACGATCTGGCGGCGCTGAAATCGCGGATCGACCGCAAGAGCGTGGAGTTCGCCGAACTCCTGGAACAGGCAATCGCGGACGAGCGATGAATCTTCTTCGGGCACTTCCCTGCGCCATCGCCGTTGCCGCGTTCGCGGCCTCGCCGTCCTACAGGGCGGAACTCTCCGCATGGCATGAGGCGCGCGAGGCGGAGTTGCGCAGCGATACGGGTTGGCTCACGGTAGCCGGTCTCTTTTGGCTGCGTCCGGGGGCGAACACCTTCGGCAGGGAGTCCTCCAACAACATCGTGATCACCGACGGGCCCGGGCGCGCCGGAGCCTTCATCCTTCAGCAGGGCCGGGTTCTGACGATGATCGGCGGCGTCAGGCGCGAATTGCGGCCGGATACGACGGATAGGGTGAGGGTAGGCCGCTTGAACTTGTTCATCATCCGGCGCGGGAACCGGTACGGCGTCCGGCTCAAGGACCCGCAGAGCGAATTTCGCCAGGAGTTCCGCGGCATCGATTGTTTCCCGCCCAATGAGGCCTACCGCATCACGGCGCGTTTCGTCGCCGAGCCGCGCAAGATCCCGGTGCTCGACGTAATCGGCGAAACCCAGAACATGGAATCGCCCGGCTACGCCGAGTTCGAATTGAACGGGCAGCAAATGCGCCTCTACCCGGTTCTCGAAACCTCAAACGCCAAGCAACTGTTCTTCGTATTCCGCGATCTGACGTCGGGCCATGAGACATACGGCGCGGGCCGTTTCCTCGATGCCGACATGCCGCGCGACGGCAAGGTGGTCCTCGACTTCAACAAAGCTTACAACCCGCCCTGCGCGTTCACGCCGTACGCCACCTGCCCGCTGCCGCCAAAGGAGAACCGCCTCCCCGTGCGCATCGAAGCCGGCGAACAGAACTACGGCCACTAACAGAATTCCATTCAGAGCCGCCGGGGTACCCACAGCCCTTGTGGGTCGGAGGGAGCGGCGCTAGAAGCTTCCCCAACCCCTAAGGCATCACCCGAAAAATCAGCCGCGCGCCGTAGTAGCTCCATTCGCTCATCCACCGCCCCGCTCCGTACACCGAGATGGCCAGGATGAGGAACATGAATCCGAAACGCGCCAGTTCCTGGTACACGAACGCCGGAACGCGCAACGCGAGCAGCAGTTTGGAGCCGTCGAGGGGGGGCACCGGCATCAGGTTGAAGATCGCCAGGTACAAGCTCAACTGCATGCCCGTTACGGCGAACTCGGCCACGGCCGGGACCGTGCCCAACGTCAGGCGCGCCACGATGCCCAGCACGATCGCGAAGATCACGTTGCTGAACGGCCCCGCCATCGCCACCAGCGCCAGGCCGTTCACTCCGCCGCGCAGCTTGGCGGGGTTCGTCTGCACCGGCCGCCCCCAACCCAGAAAACCGCCCCCGAGCAGCGCGGTCACAAAGGGGATGATCGCCGTGCCTAGCCAATCCACGTGCGCCAGCGGGTTCAGAGTCAGCCGGCCCTGCAGCCGGGGAGTATCGTCGCCCAGCCGCGTGGCCGCCCAGGCGTGGGCGAACTCGTGGGGCGCGGTCAGCATCCACAGTAACGCCACATCAAGCAGGGCGCTTTGCCAGTTGAATTCCAAATCAGCTCCGGCGGACCACCGCAGCCCAAAGTCCCAATAATGCAACTACGGCGGCGATCATGAGGATGCGCATCGGTCCGATATGTTCATTGTACGCGACGCCCGCCGGGCGACACCCGGCGCATCGGTCCCGGCAGTCGCGCGTGTTATGATGAGGCTTAGGCCACACTTCCTTTTCCTGAGGTCAAATCCACTTGGCTTTAATTGCAGGCTGTAAGCACTCGCTGGAGTTCTCCATTCCCGCTGCCGAAGTTGACGCGGAAACGGCACGCGTAGTAGAAGATGTCCAAAAGCGCGCGCGTCTTAAGGGCTTCCGGCCCGGCAAGGCTCCCGTTTCCATCGTGCGCAAGGAATTTGCGGGCGATATCCGGCAGCAGGTGCTCGAAACGCTGATTCCGAAACGCCTCCAGGAGCAGTTCCAGGCGGAGAACCTGAACGTCGTGGGAACCCCGGACATCAAAGACGTCCACTTCCATGACGGGGAACCGCTGAAGTTCACGGCCGAGTTTGAGGTGGTCCCCGAAATCGAACTTGGAGAGTACAAGGGCATAGAGATCACCTACCGCGATCCCGAAGTGACCGACGAGGACGTGGAGAAGCGGATCAACGAACTCCGGGAGCAGAAGGCCGAGTTCGTGAACGTGGACCCGCGGCCCCTGGCCGACGGCGATCACGCCGTGATCACGATTGAAAGCGTGAGCGGAGTGGAGGGCGAACCCGTCCGCATGGACGAGATGACGCTCGAAATCGGCGGCGCCGACACCATGCAGCCGTTCACCGACAACCTGCGCGGGCTCTCCCCGGGGGACGAGAACGAGTTTGAAGTGACGTATCCGGAAGAGTACGGCTCGGCCCGGTTGGCCGGCAAGACCGTCCGCTTCCACGCCACGGTGAAGGGCGTCCGGAGGAAAGACGTTGCGGAGTTGAACGACGAATTCGCACAGGATATCGGCGACTACCGGAACGTGGACGAACTCCGCGGGGCGATTCGCAAGAGCATCTTCTCCCAGCGGCAGTTCGAAGCCCAGCAGGAAGCCAAGAACGCGATCATCGACAAACTGGTGGCGAGCCACGATTTTCCGGCGCCGGAGGCCTTCGTGGATCGGCAGATCCGGAATCGCGTGGAGCGGACCGTCCGCAGCCTGATGCAGAGCGGCGCCGATCCGGACAAGCTCAAGCTCGACTGGGGCAAGGTGCGGGAATCGCAACGTGAGGAAGCGCTGAAGGAAGTGAAGGCCTCGCTCCTGCTTTCACGGATCGCGGAGCGCGAAGCCATAGCCGCTACCCGCGAAGAAGTGGACCGGGAAGTGGAGAAGTTTGCGCGCCAGCAGCGCGAACCCATAGCCGCCGTTCAGATGAAACTCGAAAAGGAAGGCGGCCTGGCCCGGATCGCGGATCACATCCAGACCGAGAAGACGCTCAACTTCCTGTTTGAGCAGGCCAAGAAAGTTGCCGAGTAGGCCCCTCGCCGAATAGCCGTGAACTGTAGGGATTGCCGGAACGCTCTCCACTCGCGCATTGCTAAGGACTAGTATTCAGGTGATAATAGAGACGAACTCGAAAGCTGTTGCGAACCGCGATTTCAGGCCTTCGCTACGTGTACCGGCCGTGCAGCGGAAGAGGAGAGAAACGTGAAGCGAACCGGATCGGACGATGCTTTACGGTGTTCGTTTTGCCACAAGAGCCAGGACGTCGTTGGCAAGCTGATCTCCTCTCCAAGCGACTATCCCCGCGCGTATATCTGCGATGAGTGCATCGCTGTCTGCAACTCCATCCTGGAAGATGACAAGGTAGAACCGCAGGCCGGGGCCCCGTACAAGATCCCGAAACCATTGGAAGTAAAAGAGTTCCTGGATCAGTACGTTATTGGCCAGGAGGCCACGAAGAAGAAACTGGCGGTAGCGGTGTACAACCACTGCAAGCGGATCCACATGAACCGCATGCGGAACACCGAGGTTGAGCTACAGAAGTCGAACATCCTGCTCATCGGGCCCACCGGAACGGGTAAGACGTTGCTGGCGCAGACATTGGCGAAGATTCTGGATGTCCCCTTCGCTATTGTCGACGCCACCACGCTCACCGAAGCCGGCTATGTGGGCGAAGACGTCGAGAACATCATCCTGAAGCTCTTGCAGGCGGCGGATGGAGATGTGCAACGTTGTCAGCAGGGAATCATCTATATAGATGAGATCGACAAGATCTGCCGGAAGGACGAGAACCCCTCGATCACAAGGGATGTTTCGGGCGAGGGCGTCCAGCAGGCCTTATTGAAGATCCTGGAGGGAACCATTGCCAACGTCCCGCCGCAGGGCGGACGGAAGCATCCCCATCAGGAATTTACGCCCGTTGACACCACCAATATTCTGTTTATTTGCGGTGGCGCCTTCATAGGTCTCGAGAAGGTGATTGCCCGCAGGACGGGTAAGAAATCGATTGGTTTCCTGCAGGAAGAGGAAAAAGGCGGATTGCGCGTAGCCAGCGGCCGCCGGGATATCGATCTGCTCTCACAGACGCAGCCCGTGGATCTGATCAAATTCGGCTTTATTCCCGAGTTCATCGGGCGCCTTCCGGTCGCGGCCGTGTTGGAAGACCTGGACCGGTCTGCCCTGGTGCAGATCCTGACCAAGCCGAAGAACGCCATCATCAAGCAGTATCAGAAACTGTTCGAGTTTGAAAACGTCCGCTTGCGGTTCAGCGATGACGCCCTGGAAGCCATCGCGGATCTGGCCATGGAGCGCAAGGTGGGGGCGCGCGGTCTGCGTATGATTCTGGAAGACCTGATGCTGGATCTGATGTACTATCTCCCTTCGTACAAGAAGGTGCGGGAGTTCCAGGTAACCAAAGAGATGGTACTGAGTCAGAAAATCAATCTTACACTATTGGAAAAGGCCGGCTAGACAAGCTGTCTTGTCAGACCGTGTTTTTTTGGGGGGACCAGGGGCAGCGCCAATGCTCCTGGGGAGGATAATGCTTACTTCAAAGGAAAAGCCCGATACGAAACGTCTGCCGATGATGCCTATCCGCGACGTGGTCATCTTCCCTTACATGATGACTCCGTTTGTGGTGGGGCGCGAATCGAGCGTGCGGGCGTTGGAAGAGGCCATGGCCGGGGACAAGAAGATCTTTCTTGCTACCCAGCACGACGCCTCCATCGATGAACCGAAGCCCAACGAAATCTATGGCGTTGGCTGCATCGTCAACATCGTCCAGAGCCTGAAACTGCCGGACGGCAACATCAAGGTTCTCGTTGAGGGCGTGGAGCGCGCCAAGGTAGTTTCGGTTTCCGACGACGAAGGCTTCTTCCGCGCCACCGTCCGAACGGCGGCATTCAAGGTAGAAACGGGCCAGCAGCTTGAGGCTCTGGTGGGGCGCGTGACCGGCCTCTTCGAGCAGTACGTCAAGCTCAGCCAGAACCTGAACTACGAGACCATGATCGCGGCCATCCGCGTGGACGATCCGGGCAAGCTCTCGGACACCATCGGCGCCAACCTCCAGCTCACTATTGAAGAGAAGCAGGAACTCCTCGAAATCTTCGACCCGGTGGACCGCCTGACGCGCGTCGCCGAGATGCTCGACATCGAAATCGAGAAGCTCAACGTGGACCGCACCATCCAGGGGCGCGTGAAGCGCCAGATGGAAAAGGCGCAAAAAGAGTATTACCTCAACGAGAAGATCAAGGCCATCCAGAAAGAGCTCGGCCGCGGCGAAAAGAGCGAGATCGACGAGCTGAAGAAGAAGATCGAGACGTCCGGCATGACCAAGGACGCGCTCGAAAAGGCCATGGCCGAACTGAAGCGGCTGGAAAACATGCCGCCGATGTCGGCCGAATCCACCGTTTCGCGCAACTATCTGGATTGGCTGCTGGCCGTGCCATGGAAGAAGAAGTCGCGCGAAATCCGCGACCTCAAGTTCGCCGAACAGGTGCTTGAATCCGATCACTACGGCCTCGAAAAGATCAAGGAGCGCATCCTCGAATTTCTGGCCGTACGGCGGCTGGTGCAGAATCCCAAGGGTTCGATTCTGTGCTTCGTGGGGCCTCCCGGCGTCGGCAAGACGTCTTTGGGAATGTCGATCGCCAAGGCCACAGGACGCAAGTTCGTGCGCATGTCGCTCGGCGGCGTGCGCGACGAAGCGGAAGTCCGCGGCCATCGCCGCACGTATATCGGAGCGCTGCCCGGCCAGATCATCCAGATGATGAAGAAGGCCGGCACGCGCAACCCCGTGTTCATGCTGGATGAAGTGGACAAGATGTCCATGGATTTCCGCGGCGATCCTTCCGCCGCGCTGCTTGAAGTGCTCGACCCCGAACAGAATTTCATGTTCGTGGACCATTACCTCGACGTGGAGTACGATCTCAGCCAGGTGTTCTTCATCGCCACGGCGAACGTGCTGCACACGGTACCGGCGGCACTGCAAGACCGCATGGAAGTGATCCGCCTCTCCGGGTACACCGAACTCGAGAAGATGGAAATCGCCAAGCGATTCCTCATCCGGAAGCAGATGGAACAGACCGGAGTGGATAGCGCCAACATCGAGCTCACCGACGAGGGCGTGAACGGGCTGATCCAGTACTACACCCGCGAAGCCGGCGTCCGGAACCTGGAGCGCGAGATTGGCAACGTGTGCCGCAAGGTGGCGCGCCAGGTGGTGAACGCCCAGAGCAGCAAGGACAAGAAGAAGATTGCGAAAGTCGTCATCGATGGCGCCAAGCTCCCCGACCTGCTGGGTCCGTGGCGGTTCCGCGATCTCATAGCGGAAAAGAAGAACGAGATCGGCGCCGCTGTAGGGCTGGCGTGGACCGAAGTGGGCGGGCAGCTTCTCACCACCGAATGCACGCTCATGGAAGGCAAGGGCAAGCTCATGATCACGGGCAAGCTCGGCGAAGTGATGCAGGAATCGGCGCAGGCCGCGATGAGCTATATCCGCTCCCGCGCGCTACACCTGGGTCTGCCGCGCGATTTCTACCGCAGCCTCGACGTCCACATTCACGTCCCCGAGGGCGCAATTCCGAAGGACGGACCGTCGGCCGGAATCACCCTCGCTACGTCGATTTGCAGCGCGCTCACCCAAATCCCCGTGCGCGGCGATGTGGCCATGACCGGGGAAATTACGCTGCGCGGCAAGGTGCTGCCCATCGGCGGCTTGAAAGAAAAGTTGATGGCCGCGCACCGTCATGGCATTCTAGAAGCAATCGTCCCGCGGGAAAATGAAAAAGACCTGCCGGATATCCCGGACGCCATCAAGGCGACCATGAAGTTGAACTTCGTGGAATCCATGGACGAAGTCTTGAAAATCGCCCTGGAGCGGGAGATCGTTTCTCTTCCCATGCCGTCGCCCGAAGTGGGTGCGCAGCCGGCCGAAGAGAAGCGGGCACATTAAAGGATAGGGGCGAATACGTGCCCCGCCAAGGAATTGCTAGCGGAATTCGTAGTCAGCTCGGGCAGGCCGGAGACGTTCCCCTCGGACGGCCTGCCGGAAATCGCTTTTTTGGGGAGAAGCAACGTTGGGAAGTCCAGCCTGATCAACGCCCTGACCAGTCAGCGGCGGCTGGCCTTTACCAGCAGCACCCCGGGCCGAACGCAGACGGTCAATTTTTATCGAATCGACGGAGCGTTTTACTTCGTCGATCTACCCGGGTATGGATATGCCCGGGCGCCCCTGTCTCAGGTGCAGGTGTGGCAAGGCCTGATTGAGACGTATCTATTGCAGAGGGAAAACCTAAAGAATTGCTTCCTTACGCTCGATAGTCGTCGTGGATGGATGGAGACGGATCTCAGCCTGAAACAGTGGCTCGAAGCGCACGGAAGACCGTATCAAGTAATCGCAACAAAGGTCGACAAGTTGAATCAATCGCAGCAAGAGCACGGCTTACGCGCCATCCGCCAGGAAGGTGTGGAGCCGCTGCCGTTCTCGGCCATCACCGGCCGGGGAGTGAGGGAAATTTGGCAAGCAATAACGAAAACACTCCAACCACGGTAGGAACCGTCCCACCGCAAGAAAAGCCTGAAAAGCCCACCGAAAAGCAGGCAGAAAAACCCGTCCGAGACACCTCCGGGAACAGCTCGTTAGACGAAGTCAATCAGAAAGCCGAGCGGACTGAACGGGCCGAGCGGCCTGAGCGGACTGAGCGCCCTGAGCGCACTGAGCGGCCCCACGTCGAGCGCCCCGAGCGCGACCGCGCGCCGATCAAGCCGGCAATCGCGGCTGCTCCTCCCGCCGCCGTTGCGCCTCCGGCCGAAGTGAAGCCGCCGGAAGCGAAGCCGGTGGACGCCCCGCCGCCCGCCGCGGCGCCGCCTACGGACCCGCAGAGTTTCGCCGCCGGGATTCAGAGCCGGCGCAAACAGGCCGCCGCTCAAGTCAAGAACGGCACCCCCACGCTCGACCTGGTGGAACTGAAAGACATGAGCATTCAAAAGCTCAACCAGGTGGCGAAGGATATGGGGATTTCCGGCGCGGCCGGCATCCGCAAACAGGAACTGATCTTCAAGATCCTCCAGACCCAGGCGGAAAAGAGCGGTCTCATTTTCTCCGAGGGCGTTCTGGAATGTCTCCCGGACGGATTCGGATTCCTGCGCGCGCCCGAGTATAACTACCTGCCCGGGCCGGATGACGTTTACGTTTCCCCGTCGCAAATACGCCGCTTCGACCTGCGCACCGGCGACACCATCTCCGGCCAGATCCGCCCGCCCAAGGAAGGCGAGCGGTATTTCGCGCTGATCAAGGTGGATGCGATCAACTTCGAGCCGCCCGAGGAAGCGCGAAACAAGATCTTCTTCGACAACCTCACTCCGCTCTACCCCAACGAACGGCTGAAGCTCGAAACCGTGCGCGACAATTATTCCGGCCGCGTAATGGATCTGCTAACGCCCATCGGCAAGGGACAGCGCGGCTTGATCGTTTCCCCGCCCCGCACCGGCAAGACGATGCTGCTGCAAAGCATCGCCAACTCGATCACGGCGAATCACTCCGAAGTCAGCTTGATCGTGCTGCTGATCGACGAGCGTCCCGAAGAAGTCACCGACATGCAGCGCAGCGTGCGCGGCGAAGTGATCAGCTCCACCTTCGACGAACCCGCGACGCGCCACGTTCAAGTGGCCGAGATGGTTATCGAAAAGGCGAAGCGCCTCGTCGAGCATAAGCGCGACGTGGTGATTCTGCTCGATTCCATCACGCGCCTGGCGCGCGCTTACAACACCATCGTCCCGCCTTCGGGCAAAGTGCTCTCGGGCGGCGTGGATTCGAACGCCTTGCAGCGGCCGAAGCGTTTCTTCGGCGCCGCGCGCAACATCGAAGAGGGCGGCTCGCTAACCATCATCGCCACCGCGCTCATCGACACCGGCAGCCGCATGGACGACGTAATTTTCGAAGAGTTCAAGGGCACCGGCAACATGGAAATTCACCTGGAACGCAAGCTGGTGGATAAGCGCGTGTTCCCGGCCATCGACATCAACAAGAGCGGTACCCGCAAGGAAGAACTCCTCCTGCCGAAGGAGGAGCTGAACCGCGTGTGGATTCTGCGCAAAGTTCTGAACCCGCTCTCCCCGGTGGAAACGATGGAACTCCTGCTCGACAAACTCAGCAAGACCCGCAGCAACGCCGAGTTCCTGGCGTCGATGAGCGGGTAAGCAATTCAGATTGACCGGCGGGAGTGGGCATCGCGCGCACTTCCGCCTTCCACCTTTCAGGGCAAGCTAAAGCCTGCCCCACCCAATACAGCCGCGTTGGTGGGGCACGCTTTAACTTGCCCTGAATTGCTTTTTCGTCCACTCACCAGCCCATCTGGCTCATGCGGGCTTCGATGGCTTCGCTGTACTGGTTCATGCGCGCCGGCTTGCGCTTGAGCGGCAGCGGCAGGATCGCGGCGAGGCGCGCGGCCTGATCGCGGCCGACGCTCTGCGCCGGGATCTTGTAGTGATAGCGCGCTGCTGCTTCGGCGCCGTAGATGCCCGGTCCCCACTCCACCACATTCAGATACAGCTCCAGAATGCGGCGCTTGCCCACGCCAAACTCGGCCACGGGGACCAGCGTCGCCTCGGCGGCTTTGCGCAGCAACGAACCCCCGGTTCCGAAGAACAGATTCTTCACCAGTTGCTGTGTGATGGTTGAAGCGCCCCTCTGGCGGCCATCGTCCATGCGGTCGTCAATCGCATTCTGGATCTCGACCCAATCGAAACCGTGATGCTGGTAAAACCGCGTGTCTTCGGCGGCGACCACCGCGTGTTGGAGGTTGGGCGAGATCCGGCCCATCGCGGCAAACGTGTAGCGCTTGCTATACGGCTTGCCGCTCACCCAGGATTGGATGCGACGCTCCACCTGCAAGGCGGTGGTGGGAGGATCGATGAAACGGAAGGACACAAGGCTGAGCGCTGCCAGAGCCCACGCGCTGGCCACGCCCGCCGCGCACCATCGCAGCCAGCGCCAGATCGTCTTCTTGCGTCCGGGCAAAGCCGCCCGGGGACTTGTCACAGGGACCACCTTATAGAATAACCGGGCGGTGGATCGCTGACCTAGAGACGGCTATTGCAGTCCGGCGTTCGTAGCGTCGACCACGCACCGGAAACCGATACTTGAGTCGCGAAAGTTGGGCGATGACGCGAGTCGAAACGATACTCTGATGTTCGGCAACAGGCTGCGCCACGAACCTCCCCGGCGGATGCGGTCCGTACCGAGCCGGGGACCCGTCGGATCAACGACTGGCTTGGCACTGTATCCGTTTTCAGCCCACAAGTCTTCCACAAATTCCGATACGTTCCCGAGCATGTCATACAGGCCCCAGGCGTTCGGCGCCTTCGTCGCAACGGGGTGGGCCCTCGCATTCCCCTGTACTAGGATTCGGTCGTAATCAGTTTGCCCTGACACCGGAGGCGGAACTTGGGTCGCACTGTTCCCAAAAAACCACCCGATCGCGTCAGGAGAGCCGTACCTGCTGACAGTACCGCCGGCCCGTGCCGCGTACTCCCATTCGGCCTCAAGCGGCAAGCGTCCGCCCAACCATTTGCAGTAGTCACTCGCCTCCTTCCAACTCATCAGCACGGCCGGTTCGTCTTCATCCTGCGAGGATTCGTTCCATATATTCCGCCCGTATTGGTCCTTTGTCGGAAGTGGCTTCTTGCCAGTCGCAACCCTGTAACGCTTCCATGCTTTAACCGTTACTTCGGTTTGCCCTAACCAGAATCCTTCTGTAATCTCGACGTCATGGGCCGGAGATTCGTTTGGATTGCACTGTTGATCTCCGGGTGAACAGCCCATGCGAAACTGCCCTGAACGTATCCATACATATTGCTGCTGGTCGGCGCGATGGATCTTGAGGTCGGATGACTGAACAGCCGATCCGGACGGGCTCTGCGCTAATAGTTGTGAAAGCAACCCTGCAATGATCAGAAATCGAACAGCAAGCAGCATGTTTGAGGCTCTCCTGCCTCGAACATTCTAGCGCGCTGCGATAATCATTCGGCGGGTGTGGATGTCGCTGGGCGGCGATGCCGCGCTAGTCCCCGGAGACTCGCTCGTATTCCGGCGCGGCGGGCCGTGATGCAGCCAGCGCCAGATCATCTTCTTGCGTCCGGGCAAAGCCGCCCGGGGACTTGTCACAGGGTCCACACTTCAGGATAAGCGGATTCCGGGATGCGTTCGCGGCTGGCGGTTCCGCGAGGAGAAAGGGCTACGCTTCCCACCCGTGAGTTTGCAGTGAGCGGCGGCCTACTTCGCCTGAATGTGGATGCCGCACTCGATCTTGTGCCCGCCCCAGCGGCCGGAGCGCGGGTTCTCGGGGTCGAACGGCAGCGCGGTGCATGGCTGGCACCCCACGCTCGAATAACCGCGATCATAAAGGGGCAGCAGCGGGATTTCGTGGCGCTTGAGGTAGGCCCACACGTCGGCCGCGCTCCAATCGGCGAGCGGGCTGACTTTGCGCAGCGTCTTGCCGCTGGGCAGTTTGAAATCGTCGATGGGCTTGAGATCTTTGCGGGTGGGCGATTGATCGCGGCGCAGACCGGTGAACCACACGTCGTAGGGCTCCAGGCCCGCGAAGAGCGGCTCCACTTTGCGCATGCCGCAGCAGCGGTCGGGCGCGGATTCGTAGAGTATGCCGAACTGCTGCTCCTGCTCCGCCACGGTGAGGCGCGGCATCAGGTTGACCAGATTCAGACCCCAACTGGCGGCCAGCCGGTCGCGGTATTCGTAGGTCTCGGCGAAGTGATAGCCGGTGTCGAGGAAAAGCACGGGAATCTCGGGGCGGCGCGCGATCAACATGTGGACCAGCGCCACGCACTCGGCCTGAAAGCTCGATGTTACGCAGATCTGCCCGGGGCTCTCCAGCGCGGCATCGATTACGCGCGCGGCTTCGGCGATCTTCTCTTCGGCCATGTTAGATTCCCCCTCCCGTTTCCCATTTCTCGGCGAACAGGCGCTCGATGATTTCCGACGCGGCCGCGGCATCGTCCGAGGCCAACTCCAGATCCGCCTCCGGTCCCAGCGCAATCGCAATCATGCCGGCAGCGTGCAACGCGCTCAAGGCGGCTTCTTCGGGTTGGCGGAGCACAGTGACGGCGCAGCCCCGGTCGAACAGCCGCCGCTCTAACAGCGCGGCCAGGTTCTCGCGCTCGCCGAGCGCAATCACGGCCGGCCCGTGCCCATAGCGCGCGCGCCGTTCCACCGCGGTCACCGGACCCGAAGGGCGCAGCGGCCGCGCCGCCACGGCCTTCACGATCATTCCCGCGCCCGCGGTGGCGTTCGTTTCCGGATCGATGAGGATCAGGCTGCCCGTTCCGCGGCTGCTCTCGTACGCATCGAAGAACAGCGGCTTGCTTGTCTCTATTTCGACCGTTCCGATTTCGTTCAACTGAAGCTCGGAGACGGGCTCCGATTGCAGCGTACGAATATCGGTTCTCGCGGCGGCGACGATCCTGGCCGAGACGAGTTGCGTGGTGTGCTTGAGCAGGTAGCGCCGGTTCAGATCGAGCGGCCGCTCGTTGAGCCACACGATTCTGGTTTCAAAGTGCGCGGCCGCCGACGGAGGCTCTTCCACGCCGGCCAGCATGTCGCCGCGGCTGAGGTCCAGTTCCCGGTCGAGGGAGAGCGTCACCGACATTGGCGCAAAAGCCTCAGCAAGGTCGCCATCGAAAGTGGTGATGGCGCGAACGCGGCTGCGCTGGCCCGAGGGGAGCGCGTAGATTTCATCGCCGGGCCGCACTACGCCCGAAGCGATCTGCCCGGCATAGCCGCGGAAATCCTGGTCGGGACGAATGACGCGCTGCACGGGGAAACGGAACGCGCCTGCGGCGGAGCCGTCGCCAGTCTCCACGGTTTCGAGATACTCCAGCAAGCTCGGCCCCTCGAACCACGGCATGTTCGCGCTGCGGTCCACCACGTTATCGCCTTCGAGGGCGCTGAGGGGAACGAAGTAAGTGGAGGGGTGCGCGCCCGGGCGTGCGCCAGGCAGGACGAGGTGCGCGCTCCACGCGCTGTACTCCGCCCGTATCCGTTCGAAAACCTCGCGGCTGTAGCCCACCAGGTCCATCTTGTTCACGGCCACAATGAGGCGCCGGATGCCCAGCAGCGAGGCGATGAACGAGTGACGGCGGGATTGAGGCAGCACGCCCTTGCGGGCGTCGATGAGGATGATTGCCAGTTCGGCGGTTGAGGCCCCGGTGGCCATGTTGCGCGTGTACTGCTCGTGGCCGGGCGTATCCGCGATGATGAACTTGCGCCGGGCGGTGGCGAAATAGCGGTACGCAACGTCGATCGTGATCCCCTGCTCGCGCTCGGCCCGCAGGCCGTCGGTCAACAGCGAAAAGTCGATGGCTCCCGCCGAGCGGTTTACCGAAGCCTTGGTTACGGAGCGGATCTGATCTTCGTAGACGTTTTGCGAATCGTAGAGCAGGCGGCCGATGAGCGTGGACTTGCCGTCATCGACGCTGCCGGCCGTGCTGAAACGCAGAAGGTCTTTGGCGCGCTCGCCGGCCAGAAACTGCTCGATCTCGAAGTTCAACGGAATTTCCTGCGCAGCCGCCATCAAAAGTAGCCTTCCCGTTTCTTGATCTCCATGGATCCGTCCTGGTCGTGATCGATCACGCGGTTCTCGCGCTCGGAGCGCCGGAACCCGATGATCTCTTCGATGATCTTCGGGATGGTATCGGCATCGGAATAGATCGCGCCGGTGCAGGGCGAGCACCCGAGCGACCGCATGCGGCAGCGCACCAGCTTGGGCTTCTCCCCGGGCAGCCGGGGGATGATGCTCTGTTCGGGGGAAATCAGCGAACCGCCGCGCTCGAACATCCAGCGCTCTTTGGCGAAATAGAGCGGAACCACGGGGATACTCTCCGCGTGGATGTACTCCCAAACGTCGAGCTCGGTCCAGTTCGAAAGCGGGAAGACGCGGATGCTCTCGCCCGGATCGATGCGGCCGTTGTAGAGATTCCACAGCTCCGGGCGCTGGTTCTTCGGGTCCCACTGCCCGCGCGCGTCGCGGAAGGAATAGATGCGCTCTTTGGCGCGGGATTTCTCTTCGTCGCGGCGGGCTCCACCGAACGCGGCGTCGTAACCGCCTGCGCGCAGCGCGTCCAGAAGGGACTGCGTCTTCAGGAGGCCGCAGCACTTGGAGGTACCCAGGCGGAACGGGTCGGCCCCGGCGTCGATGGCCTCGCGGTTCTGGTGAACGATGAGCCGCACCCCAATTTGAGCCGTGTACGAGTCGCGGAACTCGATCATTTCCTTGAACTTGTAGCCCGTATCCACGTGCAGCACGGGGAACGGAATCGGAGCCGGGTAGAACGCCTTCTGCGCCAGCCGCAGCATCACCGACGAGTCTTTGCCGATGGAGTACAGCATCACCGGGTTCTGAAACTCGCCTGCGACCTCGCGCAGGATGTGGATGCTCTCGGCTTCCAGGGTTTGGAGATGGCTCAGGCGATGCACTGTTTTTCTACTCTACCACGGCTATCAGGATAAAGTCTATCTAGATATGGATGATTGATCTAGTCGAAGACGACGGTCTTGCCCGAGTAGCTCAGGATGCGGTGGCCGAGATGCCAGCGGACGGCGCGAGAGAGCACGACTCGCTCCAAATCTCTGCCCTTCTGGACGAGGTCCTCGATCTGGTCGCGATGGGAGACGCGGACAACGTCCTGCTCGATGATCGGCCCTTCGTCCAGATCCGCCGTCACATAGTGGCTGGTGGCTCCGATGAGTTTCACGCCCCGGTGGTAGGCGGCGTGATAGGGCTTGGCGCCGCTGAAGGCGGGCAGGAAGGAGTGGTGCACGTTGATGATGCGGCCGGGGTGGCGCGCCACGAAATCAGGCGAAAGGATCTGCATGTACCGGGCAAGCACAATCAAAGAGATCCCGTTCTTCTCCAGCAGTTCCAGTTGCGCCCTTTCGCCCTGGGCTCTGTTCTTCGGATCGATGGGAATGTGATGAAACGGGATGCCGTGAAAGGCGGCGAGTTCGGCGGCGGTTTCGTGGTTGCTGATGATCAGCGGTATGGCGCAGCGCAACTCTCCGATTTGGCGGCGGAAAAGGAGGTCCACCAGGCAGTGCAGTTGCTGGGAGACGAAGACCGCCATGGCCGGGCGCGCCGCAGTATAGGCCAGCCGCCATTCCATCGCGAAGCTGGCGGCCAGGGGCTCAAACTCGCGGCGGAAATGGGCGTCGTCCAGTTCGAAATCGGTGAGATCCCACTCCACGCGCATGAAGAAAAGCCCGAGGTCGTTATCCTGGTGCTGGTCGGCGTGCAGGATGTTTGCGCCGTGCTTATGCAGAAAACCGGAGACTCCGGCGACAATCCCTTTGCGGTCGGGGCAGTGAATCAGCAGAATTGCGGAATTAGGCATGCGAAATACCAGACTAGCGCGACTGAGGCGTGCTGTCGGAGCCATACGGGCGCCGAGTGTGTTCCTTGTATTTGGCAGCGTGCAGGCCCATAATACTGGAAATCTCCCAAGTGGCCCCCTGCCGGGGAGATACCGCGGTTCAAAACCAAGGACGAAGGTGAGGATTCGTATGAGCAGCAGCTTCTTGAGGCCCTGGCTGTATGCCGTTCTGTGCGCTTTCACGGCGGCCGGTTCGCTTGGGGCCGCTCAGCCCAGCCGTGTTGCCGGCGCTATCGACGGCACACAGACAACGCTGGTGAAGGGGCACCTCCACCCGAGCGCTCAGCCGGCGATGGATCAGGGCCCGGTGGCGCTGGATTTCCGGTTGGACAACCTCACTCTGATGCTGCGGCCTTCGCCGGAACAGGATGCCGAGCTCACGGCGCTATTGGACGCGCAACGCGACCCGGCCTCGGCGGAATACCGGCGGTGGCTGAGTCCCGCGGAATTCGCGGACCGCTTCGGCGTGAGCGAAGAGGATATCGGCGCGGCCAAGGCGTGGCTCGAATCGCAGGGTTTCACCGTTCAGGGGACAGCGCCGAGCCGCAACTGGATCGCCTTTGGAGGCACGGCAGGGGCGGCGCGGCAAGCCTTCGGGGTGGAGATCCACCGGTATCTCGTCAACGGCGAGTTGCGCTTCGCGAACGCCGCCGAACCGTCGATTCCGGCGGCCCTGGCCGGCTTGGTGAGCGCCATTCGCGGGCTTGACGATTTTGGGCCGAGCGCGCCCGCGGCGGCCGCGCCGCAAGGCCTGACGCCGGAAAGCCTCGCCGCGATGTACAACCTGGCGGAGCTTAGCCTGGCGCCGAAGATTGTGGTGGCGGGGCAGGCGGCGGTGAACCGCGCGGCGATCGATAGCTTTCGCGCGGCATTCGGCCTCGCGGCTTCGCGCCTGGAAATCGCGCGCGCGGCGGGACGTCCCGAGCCGAACACCATGCCAAGCGCGGCGCTCGAAATCGAAACCGGCTTAGGCTGGATCGGGCTGGCGGCCCCCCATTCGGGGCTGGAGTACATATATTCGAGCAATTTGCTCGACGCGGTGCAGAACGCCGTCGCAGGCAATCTGGCGCCGGTGATTCTGGTGACCCGATCGCTCTCCCAGGACGGGGCGCCGGCCACGGTTGCGGCATTCGAGGAGATCGCGCGGCAGGCGGGGGCGCAGGGAATTGTGCTGCTGGAACCGATAGCCGCCAAGTTTTCCGTGTCGGTCTCTCCGGTGACGGTCGCTCCCGGCGGCGTGGCCTCGGTAACCGTGACGCTGGCGGCAGCAGCTCCAACGGGAGGCGCCACGGTAACGCTCGCTAGCAGTAATGCCTCGGCCTTTCCGGTTCCGGTGAACGTCGCTATCGCGGCCGGCCAAACCAGCGCCAGCCTTAAGGTGACGGCGGGAACGGTGACGGCTTCCACCCGAGTGACGCTTACCGCAACCTATGGAACTTCGAGCGCGACCGCTTCGGTGACGGTGGCGCCGGCAGCGCCCGCGGCCCTGGCGAGCATTTCCGTGCCTTCGACTGTGGTGGGCGGGGCTGCGGCGGCCCTGGTAGTTCGGCTGACGGAGCCCGCACCCTCCAGCGGCGCCGTGGTTACGCTCGATAACGCCAAGAGCGCCGTGTTCCCGCTTCCGGCCACGGTGACGGTTCCGGCCGGCGAGCGCAGCCTCTCCGTAACAGTGCAGACCACAGCCGTAACGGCAGCCGCCGCGGTGAGTGTCAGCGCTACGTACAGCGGCGTAACGAAGACGGCGGCGGTTTCAGTGGTTCCGCTGGCGCTCACGGGAGTGATTGCCGGCGGCAAGGGCCCCGAAGCCGTGACGATCGGCGGGAATAGCGTGCCGGTGACGGTCACACTGAACGGGCCGGCGCCCTCCGCCGGAATAAACGTATACCTTACGAGTAGCGACGCGGCCGATTTCCCGGTCCCCGCGAGCATCACCGTGAAGGGCGGGGCCACGAGCGGCAGCATCACAGTTACCACCGCGGGAGTGAAGGCGGCAACCACGGTTACGGTGGGGGCCAGCCTCGGCACGGTGAGTAAATCGGCGACGGTGACGCTGCAGCCGGCGTCGCTGGCATCGGTGTCGGCCGGCTCGATTGCCGTGGGGGGTAATAACGTGACCATCACGGTTCAACTCAACGGCGCGGCAGCGGCCGGCGGCTTGGCAGTGACAATAACGAGCAGCAATACCACGGTTCTTCCGAACGCCAGCGTGACCGTTCCGGCCGGAGCAAAGAGCGCCACGGCCACCGTCGCGACGACCGCCGTGACCGCATCGACGCCGGTCACGCTGACGGCGGTGAGCGGCACGGTAACCAAGACGGCCGCAGTGATCGTGACGCCTCCCGGCCCCGTGTCGGTCTATATTCCCAGCCCGGTGACGGGCGGAACGAGCGTCAAGATGACGGTGATGCTGAGCGGGCCCGCGCCTGCGGGCGGAGCGTCAGTGGCGCTGAAGTGCACTGATTCGAGCGGCGCCGCTTCCACTATCTTCCCCGTGCCGGCTAGCGTAACGGTGGCGGCCGGCGCAAAGAGCGTCGAGACCGTCGTGGCGGTGAAGATCGTCGCCGCCTCGACGCCGTTGACGGTGACGGCAACGTACGGAGATGCCAGCAAGACCGCGAACGTGACCGTGGCGCCGGCGACGCTTTCTTCAGTCGGCGCCACCGCGACGCTGGTTGGAGGCAACAAGACGGCGGTCAGGGTTTACCTCACGGGACCGGCGCCCACCGGGGGCGTGACTGTATCGCTCAAGAGCGACCATGCCACCGAATTTCCATTGCCGGCTAGCCTAACTGTGCCCGCCGGCGCCGCATCCGTTTCGACGAGCGTGACGACAAAGCCGGTAGCGGCAGCCACCACAGTGACGGTGACGGCGACGTATGGCGCGGCTCCAAACACCGTGACGAAGACGGCCACGGTAAAGCTTACTCCTCCGTCGCTGGCGGGGCTCTCGGCGCCCAAGAGCGTCGTGGGAGGCAGCACGGCCCAGATTACCGTTGCGCTTGACGGACCCGCGGCCGCCGATACGGCGGTGGCGCTGACAAGCGGCAGCGCAGCCGTGCTGACCGTTCCCGCCACGGCGACCATCAAGGCCGGCGCCACAAGCGCCAGCGCGACCATCCAAACCAGTGCCGTGGCTTCCGCCACTTCGGTGGCAATTCAGGCCGCCTACGCCGGCGTAACCAAGAGCGCCACCATCTCGGTGACGCCCGTGGAACTCGCCGCCGTTTCCGCAACCACGCCCGTGCTGGGTGGGAACAACGCAACGTTGACGGTAACGCTCAACGGGCCGGCCCCGGCGGGGACAGGGGCGGTAATTACGCTCAGCAACGGCGGGTCGAAGGTATTTCCGGTTCCCGCAAGCATCACCGTGAAGCCCGGCGAGAAGAGCGCCAGCGCCACGGTGCAGACAACGGCGGTGACGGCTTCTACTTCGGTAACGATCACCGCGACCTATGGCAGCGCCAGCAAGTCGGCGACGGTGAACGTGACTCCGGCGCCCGCGCCGGCTTTGGATTCGATCTCGGCGCCGGCCTCTATGGCGGGCGGCAGCACGGCGAGCTTGACGGTGAAGCTCACCGCGGCGGCTCTTTCAGGCGGCGTCGCGGTCGCGCTGAGTAGCAGTGATAGCGCGGCGCTGGCGATTGCCGGCGGCAGCGTCACGGTGCGGGCCGGGGAGCGGAGCGCCACCGTGATATTGACCGCGGGAACGGTGACCGAGGCCAAGACGGTCACCATCACGGCTACGTACGGCAGCGTCACGAAGACGGCGACGGTGAACGTAACCGCGCCGGCGCTGAGTGGAATCTTCTCGCCGGAGACGGTGACGGGAGGGGTGGCCACAACGGTTACGGTTTCACTCACGGGCCCGGCCCCGGCGGGCGGCGCCAAGGTAACGCTGACGGGCAGCAGCGGTTCCTCCACGGCGTTCCAGCTTCCCACTAGCGTGACGGTCGCGCAGGGCGCGAAGAGCGCGAGCGCTACCGTGCCAACCGCGGCAGTCACTGCCCTCACGACGGTGACGGTTACGGCGGCCTACGGCGGCGTCAGCAAGACCGCAACGGTTAAGCTTGTGCCGGCGGCCCTGGCCGGCATATCCATCTCGCCACTCGGCCTCGGCGCCGGCGGGAAGGCCACCATTACGGCGAACCTCACCGGCCCGGCGGTGTCCGGCGTGACGGTTGCGCTAACCAGCAACAACGCCGCCTTATTGCCCGTCCCGGCCGCGGGAATAGCAATAGCCGCTGGGAGCAAGAGCGGCACGGCGAGCGTGCAGGCGGCGGCGTCCGTTTCGTCCGCGACCGCGGTCACGGTGACGGCGACATACAACGGCGTCAGTAAGACGGCCTATGTGATGGTGACGCCGGCGGCAACGTCGGGTTCGGGCGCGAAGTAGGCAGCGTGTGTAGACTGAGAACGTAACCCTTCTATCTGAATGAGGTCCACGATGATGAAGTCTTTCCTGGCAAGAGTACACCAGATCTCGGCGAAGGCGGCAGCGTTTGCCCTACTCGCCTGCGCGGCAACGTGCCTACTGACGGGAGCGGAGCCGCGAATCAGGATTGTTCAGGGCGCCGGAGCCGTGGAAGTGCAGGCTGTTACGCCGAATATCGTTCGCATTCATTTTCAGCCGAATGGCCAAGTAACGCCGCGCACGCTGACGATGGACCCCTCGCTGCAACCGGCAGGCGCCGACGCGGTGAGTTTAGAGACGAATGGCGCCCTCCAGACACTCAAGTCGCCCGAGATGAAGGTTATCGTCAATGGCACAACACCGGTCTCGGTGGAAGTTCAGGATGCAGGCGGGAAGACGTTGCTGGTAGTACGCGACGACTCGACCGGTCCGGGAGGCCGCGGAGGCGCTCCAGCCGGTGGCGGCCAGGCGCAGCGGGGCGGCGGCTCCAGCATTGTTCACGATGAGAATGAGAATATGTGGGGGATCAAGGGGCTGGAGCTGAACGATTCCGGCTTGGGAATTCTCCGAAACACCGGAGGCGCGGTAGCCGCGGGAGTGCAGGGCGGCGCGGGCGGTCCGTTCTTCTTCACCACACGGTACGGCGTGTTGGTGGATTCCGACGGGGGCGCCTTCCAGGCGCAGGACGATACGATTCGTTTTCAAAGAGGATCGAGGCCTGACGCCGAATACTTTGTGATCGTGGGACCGCCGATGAAAAGCATGGCGGGGTTGGCATTGTTGACGGGGCGTCCGCCGATGCCTCCGAAGTGGACTCTGGGCTTCCTGAACTCGCAGTGGGTCTCTACGGAGCAAGAGTGGCGTCAACTGGCGGACACCTACAACCAGAAGAACATTCCGATCAGCGGCTTTATCTTCGATTTCGACTGGAAAGCCTGGGGCGAGGACGATTACGGCGAGTGGCGGTGGAACAGCACGTCGGGAGAGGGGAGTATGGCCCCGAACAAGTTCCCGAACGGCGCCTCGGGCAAGTTCGCAGCCGATATGCTGGCCAAGGGCATTCACCTGGCCGGCATCCTGAAGCCGCGGATTCTGCTCAACCGGGCGGACGGCACGCCGACCAAGGCCGCCGCGTATGCCACGGAACACAATTTCTGGTACCCAAATGAGGTACGCGGGAACGATTACTTCACGGGCCGGCCGGCAGCCAATATCGACTTCGGAAATCCCGACGCGAGGAAGTGGTTTTGGGATCATCTGGAGCCGGCTTTTCGCGCCGGCATGACCGGCTGGTGGAGCGACGAGGCCGACCAGGACGGCAAGAACCTCTTCAACAATTTCGAGTTCATGAACATGGCCCGCTCCGTATATGACGGACAGCGCTCCGTTTCCTCCGAGCGCGTGTGGTCCATCAATCGGAATTATTATGTGGGGGCGCTTCGGTACGGCTATGCGGAGTGGTCGGGCGATATCAGGACCGGGTTCCAAAGCATGGCCTACCAGCGCAAGCGCATGATCGCTACTTTGAATCTGGGCGAATCGGCGTGGAGCATGGATACCGGTGGCTTCAACGGCCATCCCACGCCGGAGAACTACGCCCGCTGGATGGAGTTCGGCGCGTTTGTCCCGATCTTCCGCGTGCATGGCGGCAGCGGGCAGAAGCGGCAGCCTTGGGTGTATGAACCGGTAGCCGAGGAAGCGGCAAAGAAGGCGATGCGGCTGCGGTTCGATCTGATGCCCTACATTTATTCAAACGCGCGCACCGCAACAGAAACCGGAATCGGCATCGCGCGGCCACTGTTGTGGGAATTTCCAGATGACGAACGATGTGCGGACGAGAGCCGCGGGTGGATGTTCGGCGATGCCTTGTTTGTTTCACCGATCGTGGAACGCGGACTGCCGACGCACAGCTTTTACCTGCCGCGTGGGGAGTGGTTCGAGTATGCCTCCGGGAAGCGCGTCACCGGCGGCCGGGACATGAGCGTTGCCGTGGACGCGAAGACATGGCAGGACATTCCGCTCTACGTGCGCGAAGGCTCCATATTGGCAACGCAACCCGCCACTGCGGGGAACGACCTAAGTCCCAAGACTCCGCTGCTGCTGGACGTTTTCCCTGCGGCCACGCGTGCGGCGAACTTCGTGGTGTATGACGATGACGGCCACACGTATGCCTACGAAAAGGGCGAGTACTTCAGGCAGGAGATAACCGCCAAACGCTCCGGAACATCCACTGATATCTCAGTTGGCGCCACTACGGGCACATATACGGCGCAATTCCCGAGCTACTTGTTGCGAGTGCATCAGGCGAGCCAGAGCGTGACCAGCGAGGGCGCCCCGATGAAGAAATTCGCTACGGAAAGCGCGTTCCGGTCGGCAAGCGAGCCGGGTTGGTTCTCAGCCGTTGATAAGTTCGGCCCCGTTACGGAGGTTCGGCTTGGGCTCGATGCCAAACCACATACGGTGAAGCTAACTTCCCGTTGACGGGCGCAGGAACGGCAAGGACCTCAACTGGCAGCAGGACATAGCCGCACGAAAGGAGAACGACTGATGCGAACGGGGATTACGGCGCTTCTGGCGCTTCAGGCGGCAATTTGTATAGCGCAAGGGCAAAGGACAGAGGCGCCCGCGGCTTCGGCAGCGGAACAGGGGCAAGCTGCGTCCGCCCGTCAGCAGGGACCGCTGGTCCTCCCAGACCGCCGCGTGACCTTCCGGCTTTATGCGCCCAAGGCCAGCGAAGTTATCCTGAGCAGCGAGTTATGGAAGCGCACGAATTATACCGAGCCGCTGAAGAAAGATGAAAAGGGACTCTGGTCGCTGACGGTGGGCCCACTGGCTCCAGGCTTTTACGACTATTACTTCATCGTCGACGGCGTTTCGTTGCCTGACCCCGCCAATGGGCACATCAAGCCCGGACGGGTAACCACGCAGAGCGAACTCGACGTGCCCGGAACCGAAGCCGGCTGGGAGGCGCTGCGCAACGTGCCGCACGGCGAGGTGCGGTCTATCTTCTATTACTCCAAGTCCCTCAACGCCGTGAGGCGCATGCAGGTCTACCTTCCGCCGGGCTATGAGACGGGCCGCGAGCGTTACCCGGTCTTCTACCTGCTGCACGGCGGCGGAGACACCGACGACGGCTGGGTGGCGATTGGGCGGGCGAACTTGATTATGGACAACCTTCTGGCCGACGGCAAAGCGAAGCCCATGATTCTCGTAATGCCGTACCAATTCACAAGCCCCTCCGGCAGCGCGGAAACTGCGCCCTTCGCCAAGGACCTGATCGAAGACGTTATCCCTTATGTGGAAAGTACCTTCCGCACTCTGACCGGTTCGGCGAACCGAGGCATCGGAGGCCTTGGCATCCCGAGCGCCGGCGGCCAGGGTTCGAGCATTCTCTCGGAGGTCGGCCTGCAGTACTTCGACAAGTTCGATTACGTCGTCTTCACCAGCAACGGAGGCGCATGGGACGACACGCTGGCCCAGCACAAAGAGTACGGGGAAGTGATGTCAAACCCGGCCAACGTCAAACGCGTCAAGTTTTTCGTCGGAGACGGCACGAACAACAACAACTTCACCCGCAACAAGACCTTCGCGGAGAACATGAAGAAGCGGGGTTACGACGTCACCTTCTCGGTTGACGACGGAATCCACGGATGGCACGAGTTCCGACGGGACTTCTACGAAGCCGCGCAGAAGCTCTTCCGGTAAGACGCGGCACAGGTATCGGCCTAACACCTCGGGAACAGTTCCGCAAACGATGGATCAGAAACGGCCGGGCTTGCTCAGCCAGCCGTCTACGTAGTCGAAGGTGCGCTTGTAAGTGTCGCCGTACTCCGGCTTGCACGCTTGGAACGAATGGTTCGCGCCCTCAACGCCCACCAGTTCCTTGTCCTTGGCCGAGGAATGATCGTAAGCGATTTCGAGCAGGACGACGCTGCGGGCGCAGGTGGCCGTCACGATCAGCGTTGGAACCCGGACGCCTTCGACGTTGCCCTCAAGACTGTTCGCCGTGCTCCGCCACTTTACGCCGGGCACGTCGTCCTCGGTCTCGCGGTAGTCCGGTGTCACGCGGAGGGCCTGGAACGAGAGGTAGTGCCGGACCGTGGTGTTCATCGTAGTGTTGTTTAGCGTGTTATTCTGCGCGGCCGAAGCATTCGGAGACGCCATCGAATGGATGATCTCGGAGGGTGCGGTCCCGTCGGGCTTCAGAAGCTTGTGGGGCGCGCGCGATTTTGAAATCAGCCGGACATCGGCCCCATCCGGCCGCGACCCGGAAGCGAACACGCCCGCGCCGGCGACCACAAACGGCTCGTCGTCCTTGAACTCGCCCTCGCCCTTTTCGATCTTAGCGAGGCGGTCGAGGGCCTCGTCGATCATCTGATTGGCTTTCGCGCCCTGCGCCGTGAAGAACCGGTTCAGGAACTCCGGCGAGTAAGTGGCCGACCGCGTCCCTGGGTTGAACCCATTCTTCGGGTCGTACATATCCAGAGCGGAGTTCAGCACACGGGGGTGATGCGCGTCGACGGCCGGATTAAGCGCTATTGTCTTCTCCGGGGCGCCGACGTTGGGGTCGAGCAGCAAGACCCCGTCGGCCTTAGGCAGGTTGTCGAGGCCCTTCCCGTCGCACTTATAGATGCGCTCGGCGTCCTGGCACGCCTTTGCGCCATTTTCCGCGACATCCTGATACGAGGTGAGCTCCGGTCCGCCCGAGCTGTGGCCAGCCAGAATTACTTTCTCAACGCCGGGAATGGCCCGCAGGGCCTTGATCGCCGCCGCAATAGGTTGGATGAACTCGTAGTAGGTCTGCTCCGGCCCGTAGTAATTCATCATCATCGCCCGATATCCATACTTCGGAAGTTCCCAACCAATGAAGTAATCGAAGTTATTGATTCGCTCCGGATGGGTAACCAGTATGGCGATGCGGCTCTTCGAATTAAGCGCGGCCGGTTCGACGAGGATCGCATTGGCGGTGTTCGGCAAGCGGACAAACGTCGTCTTCACGGGGGGGCCGCCCTGAGGCACAGGCGAATTCTGCGCCAGCGCTACTACGGGGGAGCAGGCGATTATCAGAAGCAGGCCCTTCGAGATACCCACCTTCGTTCGCGTCATTAGTTCTCCTCCGTAGGCCTCTTGCGCGCCCGCTGATTCGCCCATGGCCAACGCGCGCGTCCGGGCGAGAGCGGAGCACGGGCAGGAGACAGTAATATACCAACTATTTCGCCGCCTTGGCGCCGGCTAAGCGCGTGCAGCCCCGGAAGTGCAAGCGTGGATACGATTCACAGGGGGCGCTGGGCCTGCGCCAAGCATGCACAAGCAAACACACGGCCTTGAAATGCGCGGCCTCTCCCGGACCATGCTGCGTCTTGGCATACTTCTGCTGTGTTCCGCTTCGGGGTCGAGGGTGAGATGGGGCCGTGCCCGGCTACGTCGGTGGCCGGCGCCGCTGGAGGCGCCGGCGTGCTGCAAACTCGTCAGCTAGCTACTTCGCGGCTTGCTGGGTCAGTTCGAAGGCGTTCATCACGAAGATCGCCTCGGAAATTGCGTCGCTGTAAGGCGTCTGCTTAAACACCAGCTTGACGTCCTTGCCGTCGGAGGTGATCGTCGTCTTGATTTTAGTGGCGTCCTCGAGCTTGAACTTCGAGCCGTTCGAGATGTCGGTGCCCGTGATCGTTTTCGATCCCGTCGCGTCGTTGATCGCCATGTCGAAGGTTCCGGTCTGGTCCTTCGGGTCATGGTGATAGGAGAGCCAATCGTAGACGCCGGCCGGCAGCCCACTAATCGTCAAGGTCACGGGATCGAAAGCCACGCGGGTATCAGTCCCGATCCAGAACCGCAACAGATCCTGGGGATCGAGAATAACGTCGGGACCACGGTCGATCATTCTCAAGGCCTCGAATTGTACGGGTTCGGGCCAAGTGGCTTTGATAGTTACTTTCGCGCCAAACGCGGTGTAGCTTTGGGCTGTGAAGGAATCGGGCGTTTTGTCGGCGGCATAGTACGCCTCATAGCCGGGCGCCACTTTCCCGCCCGTGGTAGCGAAGGCGATCTTCAATTGGGCCTGTGCCGCGCCGAGCCCGATCGACATACCTAAAATCAACGATAAGATTGCTTTCTTCACCGTAAATACCTCCGATTGAGCGGCATCTGAGCGAGCCGTAACGCCTGCTGCATAACTACCTAACTCACCATTTTAGAAGAAATACCAGAGGATCGCAATTCATGCCGTATGGCGCGAATGTGCAGTGCCTGCATTTCCGCTGCCCTGATCCCACGAGCGGAAGCGGCGAATTGGCCCGCCGACCCCCGCTTGCTCCCACACGTCCCGGTTCGCTCGCTCTCCGGTTTAGGCAGCGGCGCCGCGGAGGTCGCTCAGCATTTCGCCCATCCGGCGGAGGGACATCGCGCGGCGCCGGGGCTCGGTGCAGATGGGCTTGTTCGCGAGTCCTTGATGATTACGCCCGAATTGAAAATGTGCGGCGAAGTTCTCGATTGCCGTAGGCAACCAGTTCCCGGCCCCGCGCCCAAACCCCTCCGCGCAGCCGTTCAGATTGGGAGACCGGGGCGGCGGTTTGCCGGCCTCGCTCCCTCATCATCGGCAAGTTGCTTCAGAAACCAGGCGCCCGCATCGATGGCAACGGACAGCCGCGCCGGAACTTTTCCGGAAAGTTGAGCTCAGGGTTTGCCAAACAGCTTGCGCAGCATTGCGCTGAAGAGCGTTAAGTCTTTGAAACGGAAGCCTCATTCCCAGTGCCGAACTGTGATAGCATGGTGGACTAAAGTACAATTCGGCAGAAGCCTTGATGGGACTATAAGGGCGGTAGCTTGGGCAACGAACAGGCCGCGGCGGAACCGAAAATGAGTCTCGATGCATTGCCGTCGGATGGGCAACGGTGGTTTGCGCTCCGCGTGAAATCCCGGTCCGAACACGTCGTGGCCACGGCAGCCCGCAACAAAGGATTCGAGGCCTTCCTTCCCCTCTACGAAGCCCGGCGTCATTGGTCGGACCGCATCAAGAAACTTCAGGCCCCTTTGTTCCCGGGATATCTGTTCTGCCGCTTGAATCCGGAACATCGCCTGCCGTTGTTGACGATTCCGGGCGTGATGCAGTTTGTCGGGCTCGGCCGCACGCCGGTTCCGATTGAAGATGCCGAGATCGCTGCCATAGACGCCGCATTGCGATCCGGACTGGGCTTGGAGCCCTGGCCTTTTCTAGATGTGGGACAGCGCATCCGGGTAGAGTATGGCCCCCTTGCCGGCCTGGAAGGGATTCTGGTGGAGAAGCGCAAGCAGCGCCGGATCGTAATCTCAGTGGCTCTTCTGCAGCGTTCGGTCGGGGTAGAGATCGAATCCGACTGGGTGCGGCCCGTGAAACCAGCAGGACGGCCTCTGGCTTTGCCCGCGGCGCCCGCTTGTTGATATCTGCGTCGTGCTTGAAGGCGCGACTGAGTCCGGCAAAGGACCGCGGAAAATGAGTGGACTAGGACGCTCGATGCCGTTCTCATCGCCCGGGAAAGGCCCTGGACGAGAGCGAAGTTCCGGCTCTATCCCGGAGCATGACGACGGCCTCCTGCCGGAACAGCGCTTCCTCAAAACGCTGCGTCTCGAACGGAAACGTGCCGGGCGTTCGGGGCGTAGTTTCGTGTTGGCGCTCCTGAAATTCCCGAAGCTCTTGCAGGGACCTCAGCAGAGCGACGCGTTTCGCGAAGTGGCTCGCACGCTATCTGAGCAGACACGCGAAATCGGAGTGAAGGGTTGGTACAAGGAGTCGGAAACGATTGGGGTGATCTTCACCGAGATCGGGGCCGATGCGGATGCACGGGCCGTGGCCGCCTCACTTCTGGATAAGATCACGAGGGCTATTTCACAGGCCCTCGGCATCGACCAGATCAACCGGATTGCGCTTTCGTTCCACGTCTTCCCGGACCATTGGGAAGAACGAGGACATGGCAACCCCGCCGATTTGGCGCTCTATCCGGATGACGCCGAGCGCACGGACAAGGGCGCCCATGTGGTGAAACGGGTGATGGACATTGCGGGCAGCCTCTTCGCTCTGATCTTGTTCGCGCCTGTGGTCCTCATCATTGCCGCACTCATTAAGCTGACTTCGAAGGGCCCTGTGCTGTTCAAGCAGGAAAGGCTGGGATTTCGAGGCAATCCATTCCGTTTACTCAAATTCCGGTCGATGTACGTCCAGAACGATTCCACGGCGCACCAGGAATACGTCAAGCGCTTCATCGCGGGGAAAGCCTGCCCGGCAGATGAGCTGACCTCCGGCGCCAAAGTCTACAAGTTGGAAAAGGACCCAAGGGTGACGCCGCTGGGGAGGTTTTTGCGGAGCACCAGCCTGGACGAATTTCCGCAGTTCCTCAACGTGCTCAAGGGCGAGATGTCGCTCGTGGGGCCGCGGCCGCCTATTCGGTATGAGGTGGCCCGGTACGCCGTTTGGCACCGGGAACGCCTGTTCGCCGCGCGGCCTGGAATCACAGGCCTCTGGCAGGTCGAAGGCCGCAGCAGAGTGACGTTCGAGGAAATGGTCCGGCTGGACCTGAAGTATGCGGCGGATTGGTCGATCTGGCTGGATATCAAGATCTTGTTGCGGACCCCGCGGGCCGTGGTCATGGGCGCGCATTGACGGCCGGCCGCTGGGGCAGTTCGGGAAGAGAGACGAGCATTTATGATTCGCGTCGGAGTAATTGGGTATGGATATTGGGGCCCGGTCGTAGCGCGAAACCTTGCCTCTACGGATGGCTGCCGGCTGGTTGCCGTTTGCGATAGGGACCCCGCCGCTCTGGCGCGAGCCTGCAAGGCGCACCCCGGAACCCAAACAACGAGCCGCCCGCACGACCTGCTCCGTTCGCCCGAGATCGATGCGATTGCCGTGATTACGCCGGTTTGGACCCACTTCGAGCTAGCCAAAGAGGCGCTCGAAAACGGCAAGCACCTCTTCGTCGAGAAGCCATTTACGTCGAGCTCGGTCCAGGCCCTGGAGTTGATCGATCTGGCGCTAGCCAGGAATCTCCAGATCATGGTGGACCACACGTTCCTCTTCACCGGAGCAGTCAGGAAGATCCGGCAATTGATCGACGAGGGAGTGCTCGGGAAGCTGTACTATTACGACTCTGCCCGCGTCAACCTGGGTCTCTTCCAACACGACGTGAACGTGATCTGGGACCTGGCCCCGCACGATCTATCCATCATGTGCCACCTGCTTGGCGCCAAGCCCGAATGCGTCAGCGCAACAGGGCAACGGCATCTGAACGGACTGGAAGACATTGCCTATATCACCGTCTATTTCCCCGACATGCTGGCGCATATCAACGTGAACTGGCTCTCGCCGGTTAAGGTCCGGACGACGTTGATCGGCGGCGAAAAGAAGATGGTGGTGTGGAACGAATTGAAGGCCGATGAAAAGGTCAAGGTCTACGACAGAGGCGTCAACATCACGACCGGAGAAGGGGTATACGATCTCCTGGTAAGCTACCGCTCCGGCGACATGTGGTCGCCGAAGGTGGACCAGACGGAAGCGCTGAAACTCGAGACCGCTTACTTCGTGGAGTGTGTCACTAAGAACATGACGCCCATGAACGACGGCGCGGCTGGCCTGCAGGTGGTGCGGTTGCTCGAAGCCGCGTCGCAGTCGCTCAAGAA
>CAIYHG010000076.1 GCA_903925975.1 uncultured Acidobacteriia bacterium
CGGCCGGCCGCCGGGCAGCAGGAACAAGATAAAGCCGATCAACGGCAGCCGCTCCGCGGCGTAAAAGAACCTGCGGGTTGATCGGGTAAAAAGGTGAATAATGCCGGAACTCATCGACCGCTACGCCCGGATCGCGTTGCCGTATCTGGACGATTTTCCGCCGAATTCGTGCATCGAGCAAACCCGTTTGTTGCGGGAATGCCTGGGCAGATTCGGCGCGGCTGTCACGCCGATTGAAACTCACTTGACAGTTTTATGCCTGGGGCTCAAAGTCATGTACGAGGCTCCCGAGCATGTTGTGGCGCTGATCGAGATCGAGGGCGAATATTTCCTGACTGACGCCGCTCTTTCGCAGGCCAGCGTCCACGATCGCGGCCTGGTCATCGAACGCAACGTTCAGACGGTAGGCCCGCTGCCGGTGCGCTTGCGAGCGGATCACGTGGTGGCCGCTACGGGGCATCTCAAGAACGGCCTGGAAGTGAAGGTGAGCTGGCGCGTTAAGGGGACCCGTAGCTTCGAGACAACGCCGGCGTGGGAGCCTTCGCATTTGTGGCTGTTGATCCGTCAGATTGTGCGCGAGATGGAACGGGCCGAAAGTGTTGCTGATGGGGCCGGGGTGAGGGTTGGCGCGTAGCTGCGCCGCCCTCCAGATATTCTGCCGAGGGTGATCGGTGGGGATATCCGGAGGGCGGCGGGGCGGTTGGTGCATCGCACGCACACCGCGCCAAAACCCTAATCCAGAACAAAGAAGGAAACAGCAATGAAGAACAAGTTGGAAGTCGGTCAAAGAATCACGGCGCTTGACCTGGCGCAGGCGCTAGAGGGCCAGGAGGGCGTCTTCCTCGCTCAGCAGGGAGGGCAGGCGTTTCGCGTGGAGGCGCGCGCCGGGCACAGCATCAAATCGATCATCCCGGTGGGGCGGCGGTTTGTTGAGACGAACCCGGCCCTGCTTGCGCAGGAGCCCTGGACCATCGAGAGAATGCCCGAGGCGGAGGGAGCGCAGCGGAACTGATCGCGCCGTCGAGCGCGGTTTTGTGCAATGGCCCCCGCCCCGTTTTCGCGGGGGCTTTTTCAAAACATAATTTATGCAGCAACCCGCCATCGTCATCTGCCGCTCGGCCCACAATCCCGCCAGGCCCGATTTCACGGGCGGCGTGGTGTGCATCATTTGCGAATGCGAGCTGGTGATCAGCGCGCACGCGCGGGCACAAATCGCGCAAGGCGCGCGGCCCCTCTGCAATCCATGCGGGTTCGGCTATGCCGAGCTGATGCGCGCGCATGGAACTGGCGTGGACATTCTGCTGAATCCGGCGGCTCTGGCCCAGCTGCGCGAGCGGGCGAAAAAGCAATGACGGCGAATCGCGGCCTCGACGAGATCCTGCGTCTGTTGAGCGCAATGGACGATGATGAATACCGGCGTGTTGGAGCGATCGCGCGGCCGGCCGGGCTTAGAGTTCCGGTCGCGACCCGGCTACTGGATGGTCTCGGGTCGCTGGCTGTTGAATCCCGGAACGCGATGACTTCGAGCGGACAGATCCGGATGACGTGGCGGCGCAAGCCGGGAGCGATCGAGAGAGTGAGGGGAGCGCATCGTGGCTGAGTTTACTCTGCGCATCGATGAGGAGCAGCGGCAGTTGCTTTTGATGGCGCTGGCCCATCTGGCAGTGGAGAGACCCGGCTGGGATTGCGCCCTGACCGAAATCGCCGCTCGTATAGACAATCATGTCGATGGTAAGGCCGAATTATACGAGAAGTTCAAACAGCTGCACCTTGGGGACGCGTGACGATCCGGCGCGTCAGATACGGGTGGGTTGTAGAGACGAAGAGCTCCAGATGGCGCGTCGAATTGTGGTGGGTTTGGAGCGTGGTCGTAGTGCTGTGGATCGCGGTGCTGGCGCTGTGGGCGGGGGCGCGAGGTCTTTGAACTGGAAGCGAAGCAATGGTGGGATTTGCACTCGGCGGCGCGGTGCAGCGCACTGGATTGCGACCTTCCAGTTACGCTAGCAGTATGCGCCGGGTGTAGCCTAAGATACACCCTGGACAAAAGCCCGGTTTCCGCCGGTGGGAGGGAACGATGAAAGCTGAGCTGCTATGCAGGCCGCACGGCGTGGTTGCCGGCGCGTCGGTGTTCGAGGTTTGGTATGGTGGGAAGTTTATCGCCACGGTAGCGGGCGCGGAGGGACCGGGCATCAAACTCATCAGCAAGCATCCGGTGATCGAGGTGAGGCGGGACGATGAGCCCCCGATGATCACCGAAGTTTTGTTGGACCCGACGCAGGCCAGAGATTAGCAGCTCGCCGCCGCGTTTACCGCCCGCCCGGCTTGAGCACCGTCATTTCGGCGGCCGCGACGTCGGCTTCGATGGGAACGATCTGAAACGGCGAGAAATTAGGCAGCAACGGCGGCGGATTCATGCGCATCTCCACCCGGAAATAGTAGATGGTTCCCCCTTCCAATTGGTAG
>CAIYHG010000077.1 GCA_903925975.1 uncultured Acidobacteriia bacterium
ATCGAAATACGAGTATACACCAGACGCGTTGCGGAATGCAAGCAAACCGCAACAACTGTATGAATCTTGGAGTACCACCGAATGGAGGTGTAACGTGGGGCAGACCCCCTGGTCTGCGCGGGTCCCCCTGGACCCGCTGCTGGATTCTTACGCAACTTCCCAAGGCCGGCCGGGGGCCAGCCGCAGACCAGGGGGTCTGCCCCACTGAGTTTCGCGGCAGCGAGCAGGACTCAGGCTGCTTCCAAATCGACAGCTAGCGCTTCGCCTGTTTGGCGTTGGCGAGCTTCTGCTGGGCTTTCTTCTGGCGGCGCGGCAGGCGGGTCTTGTTCTTCTTGGCCAGCTTCGGTATCTTCACCGACTTCGTCTGGGGCTTGGGCGCGGCGGCTACTTCAGGGGCCGGAGCGGCCTCTACCTGGGCGGCCTTTTCGGCTTTCTTGGCTGCCTTGTCCGCCTTGTCGGTCTTCTTCTTCTCGGTCACTTCGCCGGCATCGGCGGTCTTCTTCTTGTCTGCCATAACGTCCTCTCGTCCGGCGAAATTCCGGAGGTCCGTATACGAGGTTAGCACCTTCACGGATTCCGATAACCGCGTGCGGCAACCGTCGTTTCGGATAGCTGGAAATAAGGGGGTGGCGGAGGAAGAGGGATTCGAACCCCCGAACGAGTTACCCCGTTAACGGTTTTCAAGACCGCCGCCTTCAACCGCTCGGCCATTCCTCCGTTAATTCATTATAACGGCGCCGCTGCCCGGGACCGCCCACCGGCGCGCACCTCGCGGCCTACCCTGCAAGTCCTGTGAATTTCCTGTGGATCGCTGTGGAAATCAAACGTCACCACACTCAAGCCAAAGGAGTTCTCGGCGCCGGCGCGCGTGGGGGCGGCGCCATGTTTTATCCTTAGCCCAAACCATTCAAAACAGTAGCCCGAGGTATACAGGCGGGAACCCGGTTCCTGAGGCTAAACTAATGTATCGCGCCATGTCCCCGACCAACACCGAAAAAGGCCTGCCAACTAATGTGGATGCCGAGCGATTCGTGCTCGGGTCCATACTTCTCGACGATACCTTCTATATCCAGGCCGCGGGCTCGCTCGAACCCGACGACTTCAGTCTGGAGAAGCATCGCCGCATCTTCAAACGCATGGGCGAGCTCCACGAGCGCGGCGAAAAGATCGACCGCGTGACGGTGGCCAACGAGCTGATGAAGTTCAGCGAGTTGGAAGCTTGCGACGGCCTGAGTTATCTGGTTTCGCTCGACGACGGACTGCCGCAGATCCCCAATCTCGAAAGCTATATCCGGATCGTCAAGGATAAGTCGATCCTGCGCCGCATCATCTTCGCCTCGCAGCACATGATGAACCGCTGCATGACGGCGGAAGAGGAGCCGGACACGATCCTTGCCGGCGCCGAAGAGACGCTGCTCAAGCTGGGCGAGGCGCGCGTGCGGTCGGGACTTCAGAGCGCCGGCCAGATTCTGGACGATTACGAAGGCGGCCTCAGCGCTTTCCTGGACCCGAGCAAGCGGATCAAGGGCATCAGCACCGGGTTCACGAAGTTCGACGAGTACACCGGCGGGCTGCACGCGGGGGATCTCTTCATTCTGGCGGCGCGTCCGTCGATGGGAAAAACTGCCCTTGCTCTCAACATCGCGCAGCACGTTGCGCTGAAGATGAAGCAGACGGTGGCGGTGTTCTCGCTAGAAATGTCGAAGGAATCGCTGCTCACGCGCATGCTGTGCGCCGCGGCGCGGGTGGACAGCTCCCGGTTCCGCGGCGGTTTCCTGAACCAGGAGGAGCGCCGCCGGCTCAATCAGGCGGTGAGCGACCTGGCCGAGGCGCCGCTCTGGATCGACGACACGGCCGGGCTGCACCTGATGGATATGCACGCCAAACTGCGGCGGCTTCAGTCGGAGCGCCAGAAGCTTGGCCTCGTGATTGTGGACTACCTGCAACTGATGAGCGGCCGCGGGCGTTTCGAAAACCGCGTCCAGGAAGTCAGCGCGCTCTCGCGGGGCATGAAGTTGCTGGCCAAGGAATTGAATATCCCGATGCTGGTGCTTTCGCAGTTGAGCCGCGCGCCCGAAACCCGCCAGGGCGACCACCGGCCGCAGTTGAGCGACTTGCGCGAATCGGGCTCGATCGAGCAGGACGCCGACATCGTGGCCTTCATCTTCCGCGAAGAGGTCTATCAACGAGACCGCGAAGACCTGCGCGGGTTGGCCGAGTTGATCATCTCCAAGCAGCGCAACGGCCCCATCGGGACGGTGAACCTGGTGTTTCTGCACGCGCAGACGAAATTCGAGAACCGCGCGGAGGATACCGGGGAATTGCCCGAGGAGTAGGGCGACTCGGCTCCCCGGGCGCCGGTGCGACGGGCTGTTTTCGTTTGCTGTATGCTCCAGCCTCGCGGATGGCGCACGCTACCGCTCGCTCGCCGCTCGCGGCTCGGTTGGCTTTCGTGTCGGCAGCGGGTGGGCGGTTACGGCCGCGCCACGTATAACTCTACCGACGTGAAGGCTTCCGTGCGGACGCGGTCGCGCAGGCCGGTGAAGCGCAGGCGCTCTCCGGCTTGGCGCAGACGGGATCTCTCTTCGGCTGTGAGGTTGCGCACGTAGCGGTCGGCGCGCTCGCGGTAGGAATACGCTGCGTAGTCGGCGGTTCCGATGGTCTCCATCAGCGCGTCCCAGAAGTTCTCGCGATGGAAAACCCCGCCGCCCGAGGCCGCCTCGCGAGGAATCTCGATGGCCTGCCTGCCGCCCCGGAGCACCGCGCGCAGGCAGCGCGCAGGCGTGAACGGGAGTGAAGGGTCGGCATCGGGAAACGCCGCCAGGGCTTCCAGCACGTCTTCCAGCGTGGCTTCGCATCCCGAAAAGCGAAAGCGGGAGCCGCCGCTGACGAACGATCCGCGCAGCAGGATCTCCCTGACCCGCGCGGCGTCTTTGCCCACAACGCCCAGGATATACTCGACCAATTCGTGCGTACGGATATCCTGGACCACCACGGGGGTTATCGTAATGGACCCCGCCGCTTCGGAACTGAGCTTCACGCGAATGGTTTCGGGCAGCGCCATGGGGCTGTTTTCACGCTAGCATAGGTCCGTGACGCCGCTCCAGAAGGTCCTGGCCGAAACGGCCCGCTACGAGCATCCGCTGTTCCGGTTCTCGGCGCGCGAGCGCGAGGGCGCGGTGGAGTTGGTGATCGAGTTGAAAGACGGATCGCTGGGAATGCACACCTACTTCGCTCCGGTTCACGAGCGGGAACTCGAACACCCGCAGTTCCCTTGGGAATTCCAAAGGTATCTATACGCCTGCATGCACGACTACCTGGTGGAGATGTTCGCGCGCACGCCGCAGATGAGGGAAACCACCCGATGACGCCCCTGGGAGAATTGCTCGCCGCGGAAATCCAGGCCAACGGCCCGATTTCGTTCCACCGCTTCATGGAAACCGCACTGTATCATCCCGAACACGGATACTACCGGCGCGAGCGCGACCCGTTCGGCAAGGGCGGCGATTTCTATACGGCGGAACAACTGCAGCCGGTCTTCGGCAGCCTGATGGCCGCGCGCATCCGCCAGCTCTACGCCGCGATGGGCTGCCCCGGCGAGTTCACTGTGGTTGAGCTGGGCGCGGGGCGGCGCGAAATGGCGGAGGCGTTTGCGGAGTGGCGGTACGTTCCCGTCGATCTCGATGGCGGAGAGCTGCCGGCCGGGTTCACGGGTGTGCTGTTCACCAACGAGTTCTTCGACGCGCTGCCGGTCCACGTTGCGCGCTGGCAGGGCGGAGCGTACCGTGAGCAACTGGTGGGCATGGAGGGTGACGCATTCCGCTGGGAAGCCGGCGGACCTCCGCCGCCCGAATGCGAGCGCTTCCTGCGGAGCTATCTGCCGGCGCCCGAGGAAGGCCGCGTGTATGAGGCCTGCCCGGACGCTCTGCGCTGGCTCGATCGCATCGGCACGAGCCTGCGGAGGGGATACGCGCTCACGATCGATTACGGCTACACGCGCCGCGAAGCCATCCGCTTCCCCGAGGGCACGCTGATGTCTTACCGCCGCCACGCCGCCATCGACGACGTGCTGGCCGAACCCGGCGCCCGCGACATTACCGCGCACGTGAACTTCACGGCGCTTCAGGAATACGGCGCGTCAGCCGGCCTTGCGACCGAACGGCTCGAGAATCTTTCACAAACGCTGCTGGCGGCCGGAGAGGCCGACCAGTTCGCCGGAGCGCTCGAACACGCCGACGAGCGCGAAGCCCTGCGACGGCGCATGCAGCTCAAGACCCTGCTATTCGGCATGGGGGAGACATTCCGGACGCTGCTGCAGCTGCGCGATGCGTAAGCGGCGAGGGAGAGGAACGGGAGAAACCGGAGGGGAAAATAAAAAGGCCCCGGAAAACCGGGGCCTTGTAAGTGGAACCTGTTTTGGCCCTTGTGCAGGGCGCGCCCGAGCTACTTCTTTTTCTTCGGAGCAGCTTTCTTCTTCGGGGCGGCTTTCTTGGTTGCGCTCTTCATTGATTGATTCTCCCAAACATCAAATTTTGCGATTCGAAAATCGCAATGTGATTCATATATAAAGTTGTTCGCGCGGAAAGTCAAGAAAAAAATGCGAATCGGCTCCGGATGGGAACGCGGCTTGCAAGCGGATTGATCGCGCGCGGCCCACAACAGCGATAATCGAATATGTTTGCACTGCTCATCGAGGCATCGGCAGCGGCGCGGATTCCGCTGGCCATGCTCCTGGTGTTCGCTTCGGCGAAGCTTCTCTCGGAACTCTTCGAGCGGCTCGGGCAGCCGGGCATCGTCGGCGAAATTCTCGCGGGCATCCTCATCGGGCCGCAAGTACTAGGCTGGATGGCGCCAAACGAAACCCTCACCACGCTGGCGGATCTGGGCGTGATGTTCCTTCTGTTCCGCGTCGGGCTGGAAGTGAAGGCATCCGAACTGATGAAGGTGGGCGGCTCGGCGATGCTTGTAGCCACCACCGGCGTGATCGTCCCGTTCGTGATGGGCTGGGGCATTTGCCGGCTGTGGGGCGCGCCCACGCTGGAGAGTATCTTCATCGGAGCGGCGATGGTGGCCACTAGCGTGGGGATCACGGCCCAGGTGCTTGCAGCCGCGGGTTTGCTGCAGACGCGGGCCGCGCGGGTGATCCTGGCCGCCGCCGTTGTAGACGACGTGTTGGGGCTAATCGTACTAGCGGCGGTGAGCGGAGTGGCGCGCGGCTCGGTGAGTTACCTCGATATCGCGCTGACCGGCGCCCTGGCTCTGGGCTTCACCGTCTTCGTGGCGATGTTCGGAACCCGGGCGGTGCGGCGCATCATGCCGAAGGTGCAGGCAAGGATGGCGCTGGTGGAATCGCAGTTCGCGCTGGGCATGACGCTGCTGTTCGCGCTCTCGCTGCTGGCCGTGTACGCGGGCGTAGCGGCGATCGTGGGCGCGTTCCTCGCCGGGATGGCGCTCTCGGAAGCGGTTGACCGGCGCGTCTTGGATCTCACGAACGGCGTGACGGAGTTGCTGGTTCCGTTTTTCCTGGTGGGCATCGGCCTGCACTTCGATATCTCGGCGTTTGCGAACCCCTCGATGATGGCGCTGGCGGGCGTGATTCTGGCCGCCGCGCTGGTATCGAAGTTCATCGGCTGCGGCTTGGGCGCGCTGGGGATGGGGCGGACGGACGCCCTCCGCGTGGGCGTGGGAATGATTCCGCGCGGCGAGGTGGGAATGGTGGTGGCGCAGATCGGGCTGCGCATGGGCGCGATCGAGCAGAGTTACTACGGGATCGTGGTTTTCCTGTCAATAGCCACCACCATGTTCGCGCCGCCGCTGCTGAAGATGGCATTCAGGGGAGAAGCGCCCGCCAGGATCGAGCCGGAAGATATCGTCAGGCTGGGTTGAGACTTGGGGGCACGCGATGCCTGCCCCCTTCAGAGACGCTTTCTACGCTCCCACCAGTTCCCGCGCTGTTTCGGCTTCAGTCCCGGCCGTCTCCACCGCCGCCGGTTGCCGCACCGCTCTGAGGTGCAGAAGGCCGTAGGCGGCCGCCGCTACGATGGGAAGGACTCCCACAACGATGAACACGGTATCCGGAACCATGCGCCACCACAGCAGCATCTTCACCACGGGCCGCTGGTAGAACTGAAGCGAGCGCGCCGACCAGAAACCGTTCTCGAAGCTCTCGACCGCCTGCATCACGCCCACCGGGACCAGCGTGATCACGATCATCCCCAGCAAGCCGACGTTCAGGCCCGAGAAACCGGTCATGAGCCACCTCTCCTTCCAATAGCGCGTGTCCACGATGTTCCGCAGCCCGAACAATGCCAGGGCGATCGCCAGCATTCCGTAGACGCCCATCAGCGCGCCATGGCCGTGCGCGGCGGGTAGGAAAGAACGGTGCTGGAAATAGCTCACGATGGGCAGATTGATCAGGAACCCGAGCACGCCGCCGAGGATCATGACGGTGAACCCGAATAGTAAGGTGAGCAAGAGGCCGTGCTTCCAAAGGCCCGATTTGCATTCGTTCATCGCAGCTCCTCCAAAGCAACAGACTAAAAGGAGCCGCTTCAGTGATAAATGACTTTGGTCACAGCGGGATAGTGACTTCGGTCACAAGGGAGAAAGCGCCGCGTCCGCGTGGGGTACGCTCGCGATTTCCCGGGGTTGCCTTGAGCGCTAGCGCGGCGGGATGCGATCCAGAGGGATATCGATCGCCCCGTATTGTCCGGTAATCTGATCGCGAACGATGATTCGGACGGAGGCGACGCCCGGATCGGGCTTCCAGCGACGTTCGAGTGTGAATGCTTGCGCTGGTTGCTTCGCAGACAGTTCCGACGTAACGCGGTCCAGATTGGTCTGCGCGCTCTTACCTGGCGTAATGCCGGCAATCAGCACTTGCAGGGCAGCGCGTTGCGGTTCCTCAGGGCCCGTGGAGTGGAAGACGGCGCTCGCAATCTCGATACCGAACTTGAGTTCGCCGTTTTCCAGTCGCTCCACCTTCACAACGAGCGGCACAGCCAGCGACGCCGCGGAGGCAGACGCGGCGGACAACCAGTCAGCCGGCGTCCATTCCGCTGGTTGCGTGGCGTTCGGCTGGGTAAAATATCCTTCCCTATATCGCAACTGGACGCCGGAACGAGCTACCAGGAGCGTCAACTTGCGCCATTCGCGCCGCTGGCGCTCAGGCGCATAGAAGCCCAAGGTATAACTGCCGCGCGAGTCCGTAACTGCTTGCTTCAGGCCTATGCTGAAATCGTTGGTGAAGTCGATATGCCTTCCTCCCGTGAGGGACGCCATTATGGTCATTGCCGAATACTCGGTGCTGGCCGGGGCGGGCGGCGCGGGCTTTGTTGCAGTCAGTTGGCCGGTGACTTGGCTAAGCGTCGACGTAGGCCCGGTGGGAGCCACGACGCCGCGCGGGTTTACGATATACAAAGCGATGCCGGCTTCCGCGAGGCGGTTAGCCGCTGCACGCAGCATGGTTTCGTAACTTTCCGCCGGACTCACCACGCCGGCGAACGTCTGAACGGACATGGCGGCGAGCGGAACGCCGGTGGTGACCCACACGATACTCTTGGGCCCCCGAATACTAGCGAGATCCCTGGCGAGGGCGTCCAATGCGCTCACTGTGCGCTCCACCCGGCTGGCATCGGCGGGAACATCCAACTCGGTCTCGGACGTAGGCTCCCCGGAATCTTCGAGATCGAGCGGGTTACTGAACTTGAGCTTCCTGATTCGGGCTGCCAATGCGGGGGAATCGCCAGTAAAGCCGGCCAATGTCTGAAGCGTGGTTCCCAGGTGAAACAGAGCGATCCGGCTTCCCGACGCTGTCGTCTCCAGATACTCGGCGATTTTCGGCCAAGCCTGTATATTGTGTTGCGCAGGCGTATTGAGGCTGTCGTAAAGGAGGACCGTAATATTGCGAGGGGTCGCGTCCGGCAAGTACCCGGTGTTGCTAAAGACGCCAGGTGTGGGTGTGAGTGGCTTCGCGGTTTCGGCCCCGGCGTTACGCCGGAGGAACGCCACGCTGCGCGGTTCTCCGCCATCGAGAACGGTGAAGTCCCCGGCGGCCAGATCGGTTGCGGATTCTCCGTACGCATCCGAGGTGATATTCATGTCTACTTCCACCAACCTCGACGCTGCGCGGAATGTGGGCATGCCACCGGGCCCGGACTCTGCGCCGCTTTCCCCGGAGCCCGCGCGGTAGACCGCCCATACCTTCGTCAGCCAGCTATCGCCGGTTGCAACCGCACGGGTGGTGGCTGCGGCATTGACCCGGAAATACCTCTCCACGAAGAGCCTCAGCTCCTTCAAAACGCTCGCCGGGTCGAGATTGGCGTGAGATTGCGGAGGCTGGCGCGCGTCACCGAAGCCCATCACCACGACTGCCGGCGCGGCCTCTCCGGCCGCGAGCAGGTTATCCATGATCACCCTCACTCGGTCCATCGATGCCCAAGCGGCATCGCCGGCTTCGCCCGCGTGGATCAGATAAAGGACGGGATAGCGCGTTTCCGCCGTGTAGTCCGGCGGCAGGTAGACATACAGCGGGCGGCGCGCCTGCTTCTCACTAGGGCTGTAATTCACCTGCGACAGGGATCCATGCGGAGCGTCTTCGAACGCCTGCAGATCGAAGGCGCGCCCCGTAACGGCTAGGAGACTGAACCAGGCGGAGCCATCGCGGCGGATCTCGCCGTTGTTCGGGTCGGGGGTAGTAACGCCGTCCGATACAAAGCAGTATCCTCCCAGTTGCATCGGGAGCGGCCCTAATGTGGCCGACCAGGCGCCCGCCTCATCCCTGCTCATCGCGGCATCGATCTTGCCCCAGAACCCTCTTACACGCACCTCGCGCGCTTTGGGAGCCCAGAACCGGAACGTTACCGTTCCGTCGTCGTGGATCTCCGGTGACGCCAGCCGGGGAGCGGTCTGCGCCGGAGCCGGTTGGGAATAGGCGACGGAAGTGAAGAGGATGGCTAGAACCGAGGCTCTGCAAAGCAGTGCTCTCATGCGCTTACGTACGCCCTTGCTTCAGATTGTAGGCTCTGTCGGAGTGCACAGCGCAAGAACAGGCGCCCGGTTGAACGAGCTGAAGCGCGTCAACTGGAGTTCCAACGCTTCTGGCCAAGGCCGTCGCCCTCCAAACCAGTACGCGCACTCCGGAAGGGAAAAGGGCCAGCCCGGAGCATCGCCGGTGCTCAGAGCCAGGAAGTTCCGATGCTGTAAAGGAGCACGGCGAGCACCACCAGAGAGATGATGATGTAGGCGCGGTCGCGGCGGAGCGCAAAGGCGATCACGGCGAACACGACGCGGGCAATGGGGGTGGCGATCAATGCCAGCAGGCCGACCAGCACGACTGCCTCCGGAGCGGACAGCGTGCCGAACGAACGCAATCCGTAGACGCGTGCGTGGAAGTGATGGTATGCGGGCTGGGAAAGCCCCTCCGCGGCGAGCAGCCAGATACCGCCGGCCAGGACGATGGCGCCGGCGGACAGCACTCCCGCGCGAAGCAGATTGCCCATCAACTCCTCAAGTCGGTGCTCGGTCACCGGATGCCTCCCGAGAAGCCGTTGTAGATCATCTCCGCGGCGAGCAGGCCCACCACGCCGGCGAAGACGAACCGCAGAGACGCGCTCCGCGCCGCGGCCAGACGCCTTGCCCCCAAGAGCGAGCCTGAGAGCACGCCCAGCACCACCGGCATGGCGAGCCCCGGCTCGATGTAGCCGCGGCTGAGATAGACTCCGGCGCTCGCCGCCGCGGTTACGCCGATCATGAAGTTGCTCGTTGTGGTGGAGACTTTGAACGGGATGCGCATCACGCGGTCCATGGCGATCACCTTCATGGCGCCGGAGCCGATGCCGAGTAACCCGGAGAGAATGCCCGCGCCGAACATCAGGCTGAACCCGGTCTTGACGCGCGCCACTTCATAACGTATGGATCCCTGGGCGGCGGGGTAAGCGCCGTTGAGCCGGAGTTTGGAGGCTAATGGATCGGGTGCGCCGTCCCCGGCATCGCCGGGCGGCCGCAGCGAACTCCACGCCGAATAGAGCAGCACAACGCCGAAGATCACGGCGAGCGACGGGACCGGCGCGATCGAGAGGAGGTGGGCGCCAGCCACCGCGCCCAGGGTGGTGGCGATCTCCAGGAGCATTCCCAGGCGAATGTTCGAGAAACCTTCCTTCACGTAGGCCGCGGCTGCGCCCGACGAAGTGGCGATCACCGATACCAGCGTGGCGCCCATGGCGTAGCGCAAGTCCACGCCCAGCAGAAGAGTAAGGGCAGGTGTGACTATGACGCCTCCCCCCAAGCCGGTGAGCGAGCCGAGAAACCCGGCCAGGCACGCAATGGCGAAAACCGTACCGGAGAATTCCAGAACGTTCATGAGGGCGGCCGCAGCCTAAAGTGTAGCGCGGGGCTTCCGTGCGCGCGCCTGGCAGCAACCGCCGTTAGGCTTGCGCTTCGGCTTCCGTTTCGAGCGCTGCGCGGTCTACGATTTGGACCTGGCGGCCGTTGATGCGGATCAGGCCCGCGGCGCGGAAGCGCGCCATGTTGCGCGAAACCACTTCGCGCACCGTCCCCAGCCGCGAGGCGATTTCCTGGTGCGTGAGCGGCAGATCGAAGCGTTCCGTACCGGCTTGTTTCGCCGAATCGAGCAACAAGCGCGCCAGCCTCTGGGTCACGCTTCCGAAAGTGATGGCTTCGACCACGCCTACGAGATGCCTGAGCCGCTGCCCGACAACGGCGAGCACCTTCAGCGCTACATCCGGGTACTGTCGGCAGACCTGCTGAAAATCAGCCTTGTTGATGAACAGCACCGTTGTGGGTTCCACCGCACGCACCGAGGCCGGATAGGGGCCGCCATCGAACAGCGGCAACTCCGCCACCGTACAGGGCGCCGCTTCGAGCGAGAGCATCATCTCGCGCCCGCTGGGGGAGGTCTTGAAGATTTTGACGCTCCCTTCCATCACGATGTAGATCCCGGCGCACGGCTCTCCTTCCCAGAAGAGCATCTGTTCGGGAGCGAAGCGCCGCTCCACCGCGCGTTGCGCAAGAGCCTGCACCTCGTTCTCCGCTAAGCCGGAAAAGAGGCCGATTTGTGTAAGGGACGCGTTTTTGGGGACCAAATAGAAATGCTACTACGGAGGAGGCGGGAGCGGGCGAAGGCCCGCTCCCGCGATACCACTGTGGGCTAGAGAACTACCCGGAAGCCGAGCTGAACCACATGGGTGCGGAACTGCTCGTAGATGTACTGATCTTCGTTAAAGCCGTACCACTGCCACTGCCCGTTCACCGAAACGCGCTTGCCGAAGGGAATCGACAGCTTGGCCAGCGGCTGATAGAACTGCGTCGGCCGCGTGCCGGTGGTGACGGAGAGCGAGCCGCCCACGGTAAACCTCGCGGGGCCGGCGCCTAACTCCAGGGCCGCCGTCGCCAGGTTCGCCTTGTCCCGATACTGCGACGAACCCGCCGTAAGGAAAGGCAGAGAGATGATGTTTATGTCCGAGTTCAGCGTGTAGCGGCTGTACTCGGCGAGGAAGCCGAAGCGCTTTCCGCCAGCCGGAGTCCAGTGGAGCGAAACCGAGTTATCCCGGCTGCGGAACTCGTACTTCACGCCCTGGAGCGGGTTCTGGTTTCTCATCACCGAAACATTGGCCTGCAGCGTAAGCGATTGGAACGGCTGGAGCCGCACGCGCGTCCGCTCCCGGCTGTAGTTGTAGAGGCTGGTGCGGAAATACGCGTGGGTAGTGGACGCGCCCTGATACTCCAGGTTGACCGAAAGCTTCTGGAACGGCCTGTAGGTCAAAGATCCGATTCCCACCTGGCGGTTGAGGCGGCCGTTTTCGAGCTCGCCCAATTGCGATAGATTCGAGCTGTCCGCGGTCATGTTGCCCCACTCGTAGCGATATCCGCCGCGCAGGGTGAGTGTGGAGGTGAGGTCCCAAATCAGGTTCGTCTCACTCTGGTTGTAATTGCTCACGAACGGGTCGATCTTCCCAGCTATGATCGTGCCCACCCCAGCGAGTTGCTGCCGCAGATTGGTGAAGGAGTCGGTATGGAAACGGTTGGTGGACCAGGATGCCAGAATGCGAAAACTCCGGAACGGCCGCAGTTCGAGACCGGCGTTCCCGGCGATGTGGGGTGATTTCGTGGAGCCGGAGACGTTGTCGATCTGCCCGGTGTAGAGCAGCAGCGTCGCCGCATCGGCGAACGAGCCAGTTCCCACGTCCACGTAATTGGCTTCAGTCTTCGGCATGCTGTATAGGAACTGGCCGGAGAAGCTCATCCATGAAAACGGATTGGCGGTTACCAATGCCTTCTCATATATGGAGCTGGTTCTGACGCCGTACGCCTGCATGAAATCAGTCAGCTGCAAGGTCTGGCCCAAGACCGTCGAGGTCCGGTTCCCGTAGTTCACGCCGGTAAAGCGGGCCTTGTCGTCGTTCTTGAAAGTTGTGCCGCCCTGCTCCAGGGTCATGTGGAAACGGCTGAACTCGAAGCGCAATCCGCCTCGAAAATCGTTCTGCATGTCGCTCCGGTCCACAGGCACGGGGTATTCATTGCTCGGGCCGATCCACGGCCAAATGGCCGTTCCCGATTCGGTAACCCTGTCCAATGCCAGATACGGAGTGATGCTGCGTCCGGGAATCAGGTCCAGTTGCAGGCTCGACATTCTCCGCCGCTCGTCATACCAACGCTCGTTGAAGCCGCCCGTGGCAGAGAGGTTGGCAAACGACGGCAGCGCATTGAAGTAAAGAACGTTGCGGTAATCGAAACGCAGATCGTAGAGCTTCTTCTTAGCGACCCTCACGCCCGCGGTGTTGTAGGGGTCGCCCCAGTTGTAGCCGCTGGCGTCGAGCCGGTCGAAAATGCCGCACTTCGGGTCCAGCATGGTGAACTGGATACCCGTGAGGCGCGGACCTTCGCTCAGATCCACTACGCTTCGGTACGATTCGAGGCTGCCCCGCACATCCGTGCGAAAGCGGTAGCCCAAATCCACAGAGCCGCTGAAACTTTGATCCGAAGCCCCAGTCGCGGGGGCAGGAGTCGCTTCCGCCGACGCAGGGCCCCTCGCGTTCGACACGCCTGCCGGGGACTGGGCGAAGGCGGCGACGCAGACTGCCAAACCAACAAGGTATTTCATCGGAATAGCCCCCTATCCACGTTGGAGCCGTGAATCTTTTGATGGCAGACCGTGCAGTTCTGGAACCGCGGGCTGCGCATATCGTGGATCGCCGGAGGAATAGTACCGTTTACGTCAGAGGCTGTGGGGAGCGGCAGATTCCCGTGGCATTCCAGGCAAACGTACTGCACCTGAGCCCGCGTCAACATTCGCGGATTGTTCGTGCCGTGCGGAACGTGGCAGGTGGAGCAGCCTTCCGTTTGGAGCGGAGCATGTTGGAACGCAAACGGGCCCGCCAGATCGGCGTGGCAATTCAAGCACCCCGGCTCTGAGCCGCGGGAGGTTTGCATATTTCCGGGTTGAAAACTTCCGTGCGGATTGTGGCAATCGACGCACGACATTACGCCTTCCGGCAGTTTGTGCCGGAACGGCTGCTGGAAGCTGGCCCATACGTTGCCGTGGCAACTGGCGCACTGCTGGTTCACGTCGGCCGCCTTATGCGGCGCAACGCCATCCGGCCCCTTGGCGTGGATCGAGTGGCATGACGCGCAGCTCACCTGGTTCTTGGCATGGCTGCCGGTGATGCGGCCCACGTTGGTGGGTTGGTTCAGGTGGCAGGACAGGCAGACCTTATCGGCAGCGGCGGGTTTCAACTTCGCCGGATTCGAGATATCCGAGGGCGACGTGGATTCCGCGTGCTTGCTCCCGGGGCCATGGCAGGATTCGCAGGCCTTCGTATCGAACTTGTACTTCGCGGAGGTTTCCACCAGGTGATGAGGGTTCTTCTGAAACGCATTGAAGACATCCTCGTGGCAAGCCTGGCAGGTTTCGGAGCCGACGTAAGTCGCCGGCTGATCATTAGCGCCAGCCTGAGCTGGAGAAGCGGGCTGGGCCTGGGCACTCCCAGCGAAAAAGGCAAATAGCGCGGAAGCGAAGAAAGGCGCGAGGCGCGCCGCGTGGTAGCGGCGCGCCTGCGTGGGAATACCGGCGCTATGCGGCAAGGAGAAAGCCGTCATCTTTGTATGATGGCAAACTTCCCTTACTGCGCGTGCACCTTGGTGGCGTTGAAGTCCGCCCCGGTACCGTGGCAAATGGTACAACTCTCACCGAACTTGGTGTCGGTGTTGGAGACTGCGTGGGCAAACGCCGGAATCGACGGATGGCACGCGGTGCAAGCCGAGGTGATCGCCCCCGCCGGGTCCAGAGGAGACGACGCGTTCTTCACCGGGTTCTTGCCCGTCGGCAACACAGCTTCGGCGCCGTTCACGTGGCACATGTAGCAGCGTTGCACGTTTCCAGTCGAACCGGAGATTCCCATTACGGGATACCGGACTTCGCTGAAATCGTTGTGGCTGCCGCTGTTGCCTACGACGGTGTAGCTGGCTCCGACTTCCGCCAGTTGCTCGCCCATGTGGATGCGATGGATCATCCAGGGCATGTTCACGCTCTGGGTTGGCTGGGTCTTATCGGCCGCCACCTGAGCGTTGGGGCGCTGTGATTGGTCGCCCTGGCTCGGGTTGTGGCAGATCAGGCAGAACTCGACCTGATTCCGTTGGTTGCCGTGCAGCCCAAACGAAACGTGGCAGGCTTCGCACTTAGCCTGGCTCACGCTAACCCGGCGAGCCTGGAGTGCGCTGCCGTCAACCGGGAAGTAGAACATGTCGTTCTTCGCGCCCCAGGTTGTCGTACGCTGCTTCGCGGTGCCCGCCATGAGCGTGAAGGTAGCACGCGATTGCACGCCGATAGCAAACGTGCCCTTGGCCGCTGCGGGGATGGCGTGAATGAACTGGTAGGTGCACGTTCCATCCGTCCCGCATTTCATCGCGGTGGTCGCGGTTTCCGAAACATAACCGGGAGTGGTGACATCGGTACCGAAGCTGGTGTAACCGTAGTCGCTGGTAGGACCGGCCATGACGAAGGAGATGCTGGCACTGGTGAGCGAAGACGGCAGAATGGGAGTTCCTGCCAAATTCTTGTACGTGAAGCTGACCAGCGGAGCTTTACCGGCGACGCCGTTGTCGACCTTCAGGATCTTTACGGCTATTCCGGAAATACCCTTGGAGTTGACTGCGATCGTGTGCGCGCCGGTGATGGAAGCGTCAAATTCCAGCTCGCCCGTGGGCGGATGGCAGCTCGCGCACTGGTTATCCGAAACCTGAGGCAGGTTCACGTGATTCAAACCGGTGGCGAAATTCACGTCATCGTGGCAGGAACCGCAAGCCTGCCGCGTCGGCTGAGTCAGGTAGCTCTTCGCCTGCGTCGCGCCGGCCGTCTGGGAGTGGCACGTGGTGCAAGCCAGGACGCTGCCCGTGGCCGGGTATCCGACCGAAGAATAGTCGTGAAGCGACTGGGAGTTCCCGATGATCTGGTACGGCTTCCCGGCGATGACGCTCGGAAGCGAAGGGCCGGCATGGATCTTGTGAACCATGACGTCCATGGCCACGCTGTTCCCGGTATCCGGATCGATGCTCTGCGAAGTGTGGCACACGACGCAAACTTCGATCGAACGCCGCGACCCGCCGTGAGCGGCGAGGCCGTGATTGAGGCCCGTGCCGGAGTCATGACAGGCGTTGCAAATGGCCGTCTTGACGACGTCGTGCTGCTGAGTCGTGGTCCCGCCTGAGGGAACGAAGTCGAACCAGGCGTCATCATAGAAACTGCCCAAATCGAAGTCGCTCAAATTGCGCGAACCGTATGCCGCAATGCGGTGCAGCAAGCTCAGATCGGGCAGCACAGCGCCCTTGGCGGCAGCTTTCGTGACGAACTTGTAGGTGTATGTGCCGTCGGCATTCGCTGTAGTCGTTCCGCCCGAATCGGCGCCGGCTTGAGTTGCCGACACCTTCGTGATCGGACTGGTTTGCACGCGCGTGGTATAGGACCAGAACTCATTCGCGCCCTTAGGGAGGTACGCTGCAACAAAACTCACCGAGACGGCGCCCGGCGTTTGGACCCCAAGACGGTCCAAGACACCGCCGTTGGGATCGGTCAACTTATATGTGACGCTGATTGTGTTATCCGCCGCAATCGTGGCGGACTGAATCGTAATGACCAGTCCGGGGCGGACAAAATTCACGGTGTTGGGATCGGCGTAATACGCCTTATCGTTGGCCGTGAATTCGGTATTCTTTGGCGCGCTCATCAGAGCGACCGACCCGGCCACGACCCCAAGGGCCAATGCATAGCGCCCTACCGCGAAGACCGAAGAAGGAATCCGCATACTATAATCTCCAATTCGTTGAACCTAGACTCCGAATACACCCAGAGCGGCTGGCCAAGACAACCCCCCGCACAGGTGCGACTGCATAAGCTACCGAGCAGAGAGTCCCAAAGCACATACCCCGCCAAACGGGTTTCACATTGTATTAGATCTTGAATTCCGTTTGTAATCAAGATGTTGGAAAATCCTTCATGCTGTCTGGTTTCTCGGCACTGGTCGGGCGGTGGGTGAAACAACGGCCTTCCCTGGGTGAAATTCCTCTAGCGGCACCAAGAATCGCCCCGACTGCGGTGAAATCCTGAACACATAGGCCGCCCGGCGAGGTTTTGCCGCCGCGGATTTCTCACCTGCGGTCCGCACCCCACCAAGACCGGGGCGGCTGGCGCCATCAAGGTCGGCGAACGGGTCGCAGTCGCGGTCGCTACCTTATATAGCGTCTGCCGCAGCCAACGCGAACCCCGGCCAGAGTGCGCGGCGGATGCGTCGCAGGGGGCGGAGCCACCCGGCCCCCGGCAGTTTCTCCCCGAATTTGGGTCGCTGGAGGCCCCAAAACAGGAAAATGACCGGGCTGACCTAAGGATTTATGCCTACTTGGTAAGATTTTTCTTAGGAAAGTGTATCAAAAGCGGATAGTGTTGTACTAATATCCTAGAGTGTATTACTGATAACCCATGGCGTATTGCTTAGGTGCTACTAATCCGGTCTCGGGTCGCCGTTACACTGTGGACTCCCCAGCGCGCCGCCGTGCGGTCTCCGCGCCCGAACAACGTTATTCCGTTCGTGGCGAGGAAGAGGTGCTGGTCAGATTGCGTTCAATCGCAAACTTAACGAGCCCGACCAGATCGTGCACGTTCAGCTTGCGCATCAGACTGGCCCGGTAGGTGTCCACCGTCTTGGGGCTGATGTCGAGCAGATCGGCAATGTCCTTGGCGCGGAAGCCGTTGACCAGGTAGGAAAACACTTCCATTTCGCGAGGGCTGAGGCAGGAGACGGGATCTTCGGCGCGGTTCTTTTCGGCTTGCGTGAACAGGCCGGCGCCGCGCAGCAGGGGAGAGACGTAGACGCCTCCGTCCCGCACGAAGCTCAACGCATCGAGCAGGTGCCGCGAGGGACCATCCTTCAAGAGATAGCCATCCACCCCGGCGCGGAGCGCTTCCATTACGGCGTGGTCGTCGCGCGTGATCGAGAGAATAATCAATTTGCTCTCGCACCCGGCGGAGCGCAGCCTGCGGACCACCTCAACCCCCGTCAAACCGGGCATGTGCAGGTCGAGAATGGCCAGGTCCGGCTTATTAGACGAAATCGCCTCCAGCGCCGAGTTCCCATCGGAGCATTCCGCGATCACGTGCATACCGTGCGCCCTGCATAGGGCCGCGAACCCTTCACGCACAATTTGGTGATCGTCGGCGAGGATTACGGTTATGGGCTGCGATTCTTGAGGCATAGGCGTCACTCCATCAGGCTTGTCTAGCGGGCCACCGGTACAAACGGCGCCAGAACTTCCAGTGTAGTGCCTGTGCGGCCGCTTGCAAGCTCGAACCGTCCTCCCAAATCAGCCACCTGCTCCCGGATGGAGCGCAGGCCGATGCCGCGGCCGACGTCGGGAGGAGCCGCGAACAGCGCTTCCGTGTCGAACCCGGCGCCGTCGTCTCGCACGGTCAACGACACATAGGCCCCGCGTGCTTCCAGAATCACCTCGACCCGCTTTGGCCGGGCGTGCTGCGCAATGTTCGAGAACGCCTCCTGCGCCGCCCGGTAGATCAGCGTCTTGGCGGCCAGGGCCGGCTGTTCCGGCAGGGCGTCGATGCGCAGCGACGCTTCGAACCGCTCCGGAATTCCACTAAGTTCCCAAAGCTGGCGCACCGCGGTCTCGATGCCAAGCCGCTGCCACTCGGGCGGGTGCAGGCGGTGCGAGATGTTCCGCACGCGCTCCATCGCTTCCGCATTGAGGCGGAGAGTCCGGTCGATCGCCTGCCTCACCGGCGCCGGCGCGGCGGGAAGCAGCGCTTCGAGCGTATCCACCTGGAGCCGCATGGCCGCCAGCATCTGTCCCACCTCGGTGTGTAACTCGCGTCCCAATCGCTGGCGTTCCATTTCGATCTGGCGCAGGGTGCGCCCCACGGCCCTCGACCGCCGCCTACGCTGAAACAGCGCCCGTTCGGCTTCGGCAAGCCGGAACTGCAATCGAGCGAAGCTTCGTTCCAGACCCGCCAGATCGGATGCGCTCTGCGGAAACGCGGGGTCTTCGGTCTGGACGCCGATCCAGACCCTCCTGGAGTTCTCAAACACGCGCGAAAACCGCGCCGGACGGGCAGCGCAGGTGGAAATCGCGGTGACTTTCTCGCCACCGCCCAACCGCGTGCGCGCCTCCTGGCTCATCCACAAAATCCGTCCCAGCCGGTCGCATTCCAGGATAAAAAGATGCGGAAGGCGCTTTTCTACAGCGGATTGTCCGTTGTGGCCCAACCAGAGATCTCCCAAAGCCTTGAAGGATGATTCCTAGCAAGGATGCCAGTTTTCCCAGGGTTGATGCAATCCAAGTACGTACTTGGTACGTGGGTTACTAGCTGAGGGATGAACTGATTTCCGCAGGATATTGTAGGATATTACTTATGGCACAGGTCCTAAAGTACGCGCCGCGGGTGGCCATATTCGTATTGGGCATGGCGGCGGGAGCGCTGACTCGAGAACGGCGCGAGGCTGGCGGCGCGGATGCCGAGACCGCCAGGGAATTGAAGCGCTCCATGGCCGAACTGGAGAAGCGCCTGGCCGCCCAGGACTCCGCCAACGCCAACCGTCTGGCTCAGATGGAAGCGCGTCTGGACGAACACGCCGCCAAACTGGCCGAAGCGCCCTCCACCCAGCAAATCGTCGGAGCGATGGAGCAGTTGCTCTCAAGGACGATGGCTTCGCTCGATGACCGGTTGACCAGCCAGGCTGCCTCGATAGAGATTCTGCGCACGGCCGTGACCCAAACCGACAGTCTCTTGGAGCGTGTTCTCGAATCGCTCGATTCGCTTCAGGCGGGCGAACCCGAATCGGTGACCGGGGCGCCGGCGCAGCGCTCTGCCGCGTAGACTTCCGGCGCGCCGCCACTTCCCCGTTGTGCTTTGGAGTGAAAGGTTCTATTCTCTTCGGAAATGGATATCGCCAAGGTACTCGAGCAATTACGCTTTGAACTCGAGAGCCTGAACGAAGCGATCGCCAGCCTGGAACGGCTGCAACACGTCAAACCGCGGCGAGGCCGCCCCATATCGACTAGCAAGTCGGCGGTCACGCGGCGCCGCGAAGACAGCCCGGCGCCGCAGCGCGGAGCCAGGAAAGAGAAGTCGTCGCGCTGAGCCGGGCCTACTTGTCTCGCAACTATGATCGAACGAACGGCAGAACGGACTAGCGCCTAAAACGGAACGTCGTCATCCGAGATGCCCTGGTTCATTTCGTCGGCGGGAGCGGCGGCCTGCGGCTGGCTGCGCTGCGCGGATCGCGGCTGGGAGACCGGCTGCTGCGAATACTCGCCGCCGCCTTCGCGTCCTCCGCCGCCGCCAAGCAGGATCACATCGTCGGCCACCACGTCAGTCACGTACTTCTTCTGGCCCTCGCGGTCTTCGTAGCTGCGGCTCTCCAGCCGGCCTTCCACATAGACCTGCTTGCCCTTGGTCAGGTAACTGGAAATATTCTCGGAGCGCCAGAGGACCACGTTGTGCCAGTCCGTAACGTCCTTCCATTCTCCCGTCGCCTGGTCTTTCCAGCGGCGGTTCGTGGCGATTGTGAACGAGGTGCGTGCGACTCCGTTCGGCGTGAACTTGGTCTCGGCGTCTTTGCCGAGATGCCCAAGCAGAATGACTTTGTTTACGCTTCGAGATGCCATCTTATAGTGAACTGTATCACAACCGCGCGCCGGAATCGCCCCGAGAACGGACTATTGCCGCAGCTCCGCGGGGAGGGCGCCGGCCGCCGAAATCTCGCTGGCCTGGCAGGCATCCGCGGCCTGCCGCGCTTCGCTCTTCGGGAAGTAAGGGGAGGCGGTTTCAAGCGCCCGTTCCAGGCGCTCGCGCGAATCCGAGCAGGCGCCTCCGGCAACGGCGGCCAGGTAGCGCCATGCTTCGGCGTCCGGCTCGAGCGCGGCGGGAATATCGAAACTGAGGGCGGAGGCGAACTCGTCTTCGGCGCGCCGGTAGTCGCCCCGGCGGTAATACATTACGCCGCGGTACAGGTGCGCTTCGCCGGATGCCAGATCCTGCGCCGCGGCCAGGGCAATACGGCTGGCCATGCTGTAATCGGCGGCGGCCTCGGCGCTCTTGCCGGCCAACTCTTCGGCCCGGGCTCGAAGGTAATACGGACGGGGATGGGAAGAATCCGCTTTCAGCGCCGCCGCCAGAGTAGCGGCCGCCTTGGCGGCGTCGCCGGCTAGAAACTGCGCGCCTCCGAGTTCCGTCAGAACCTCGCTCAAGGCGGGGCGCGGCGCCAGCGCCTCCATGAGGTAAGGGGTTCGGGGACGATTCCATTCTTCGAGCGCGCGCCCATACCACGCGGCCGCCGCGGCGTATTCCCGGTCTCGTATGGCTTGCTTGCCGGCAACCCAGCGGGGCCACGCCGGGTCGGCCGCCGCGGGCGCATACGTCATCGCCCTGTAGAGATCTCCGTTCTCCACCGCCAGCCAGCTCAGCCACTGGCGCCCGGCGGAGAGAACCGACGAGCACAGGTCGCGCGGCATCGCGGTCCCAGAGCATTGTTTCGAATCCACGGCCAGCGCCAGTTGGGACCTTGCCTGCTCGGCCTGGCCGCCAGTCACGCCGGCATTCAGCCGCGCGATCGCAGCCAACGCCCGCAGGCCTGAGGGGGCCGGCTCAAGCGCGGCCTCGTTGGCGCCGGGCGGCCGGCTGAGCCAATCCTGAATGGAGGCGTCGAAATCGGCGGCGGCAGAGGCAAACATGTCAGGCGAACGCGTCACGGCGGCTTCCGCCAAAGCGCAGTATCCCTTCCGGAAACGGGCCATGGGGACTTCGGCGGGAGGGGCGACGGCGAGCGAGGCCGCCTGGGATTGGACGCACGTCCCGGCATCGCGCAGCAACGGCATCGCCGCCGCCTCAACGCGATCGAAATCGGCTCTGGCCGTCGCCGCCAGGGCGGATTCCCTATCGCCCGCGTGCAGCGCCGAGATTGCTAACAGGCCGAGTATCCAGACGTACATCGCCATTCAGAACCGCACTTGAGGCGCCATCTCTCGCTGGCGCCTCTAACTAATTGAAATAGATGGTAGCGTCCACGTTCATTCCGGGACGAAGCACCAGCCCGCCGGTCTGTTCGACCAGTATCTTCACCGGGATGCGCTGCACCACTTTGACGAAATTACCGGTTGCATTCTCGGGGGGCAGCAGGCTCATACGCGATCCGGTGGCTCCGGCAATCGAATCCACCTTGCCCCAGAGGCTCTTGCCGTACATGTCCACGTGAATCTCCGCCCGCTGTCCGGCGTGCACCTCGGCCAGTTGCGTTTCCTTGAAGTTGGCCGTCACCCACACCGAGTGCAGCGGAATCAGCGCCATCAGGCTTTGACCCGGCGATACGTACTGCCCTGGTTCCACACTCTTCCGCGTGACAACGCCGTCGATCGGCGAGGTGATGGTGGCGTAAGAGAGCTGCAACTCCGCCGCGGCGAGGTTCGCGCGCGCCTGCAGCACGTCGGCTTCCGCCGTGCCGGCGTCGGCCGACCGGATATCCACCTGCTGGCGGTTTGCCGTCGAGGTCGCCACCCCCGCCCGGGCCTGGCTCACGCGCGTTTGCGCCGTATCGAGCTCGGCTTTGCGAATCAAGGCGTCCTTCTGCGCTGACGCCAGTTTCTGTTGCGAGGCCTGCAAATCGCTTTCCGCCATGCGCGACGCGGCCACGAAACTGTCGTATTGGAGGCGTGAGATTTCGGCCTTGTCCACGAGCGGCTTCATGCGCGCCAGGTCGGCCTGGGCGCGCTCGTTGGCCGCCTGCTTCACGCGCACGTTTGCCTCGGCGAAGCCCAGGTCCGATCCGGCGGCCTGCTCGTAGGCCAGGCGCGCGCGCTCCACTTCGGCCTGCGTGTCGGCCAATTGGGCGGCGGCGCCGGTCTCGGCGGATTCGGTGGTCGCGTTGACCCAGGGCACCACCACTTTCGCGGCGCGCAACTGGCTTTCGGCGCGCGCCACTTCCGCCTTGGCGATATCCACGCTCGCCTGATAATCCCTGGCGTCGATTCGCGCCAGCGGCTGTCCGGCTTTTACTTCCTGGTTGTCCTTAACCAGAACCTCGACAATATGGCCGGCGATGCGCGGCGCTATGGCCACGATGTGCCCGTCCACCTGGGCATCGTCCGACGAAACCTGATCGCGGAAATGCGCCCATGCGTAATACCCGCCGGTGGCCAGGACGAACAGAATGAAAATGATCGCCAGCTTGCCCTTTGGGGCGGAACTCCCGTTCTGCTCCGGTTCGGGTTCGGGTTGAGATACTGCGTCAACGGGTTTCGGCATTGCGGTCCTTCTTCTCCTACTGATTCGTGGCCCGGCTGCGCTTCGGGGGCCGGACCTCCGGCCCCGTGGCGGCGAGCCTGCGTACTATTCCATAACTGCCGGGGCGCGCCCCGGTCTGGTCCGGCGAATGAAAAACATCAACGGGATCACGCCCAGAAACAACAGGCCCATGAACCAAAAGGCATCCATAAACGCGAGCATGTTGGCCTGCCGCAGCATCGAGCCATATATCAGGCCTTGCGACTGCCCTGCCGCGTCCACCGGCGAGGCGCCGTGCAGAGTGAGCGTCCGCGCCGCGCCTTCGATCGATTGCAGGTAGGCGGGGTCGAACGGAGTCATATGCGCAACCAGCCGGTCCTGGTGCAGTTGCGCCCGGCGCGAAATCAGCGTGGTCACGGTCGCAATCCCGATGCTGCCGCCCAGGTTCCGCGCCAGGTTAAACAGTCCCGTGGCGTAGCTAGTCTTGGTCCGCGGCACATACGCAAACGCAACCGTGCTGATGGGAACGAACAGGAACGCCATCCCGAAGCTCTGCACGAGCCGGCTCCATAGCGCCGTCCGGTAGTCGATCTGCAAATTGAAGCCGGACATGATGAACAAAGAAATCGAGCATACGGCGACGCCGAACATCACCAGCCAGCGCGCCTCGATGCGGCGCACCAGCAGGCCCACGATCGGCATGCAGCAGACGATTACGATACCCCCTGGCGACAGCACCATTCCGCTGAGCATTGCCGTGTAGCCCATGAGCGTCTGCAGCATCAGCGGGAGCAGCATCGTGCTGCCGTAGAGCACCACGCCGAGGAACAACATCGCCACCGTGGAGATCGCCAGATTGCGGTCTTTCAGCACCCGGAAATCGATGATGGGGTGGTCATGCTTCAGCTCCCAGATCACCACCGCGACCAGGCACGTCACGGCCAGAACGCAGAACACCACGATCAGGTGCGACGCGAACCAATCTTCCTTTTGCCCTTCGTCGAGAACCACTTCGAGAGCGCCCAGGCCGAGCGCCAGCAAACCGAAGCCGAAGTAATCGATCTTGACGTCTTTCAAATGCTTCCGCACCAGGTACACCGGATCGAACACCAGCGCCGAGGTCAGCAGCAGGGAAAGAACGCCGATGGGGATGTTGATGTAAAAGATCCAGCGCCAGCTATAGTTGTCGGTGATCCAGCCGCCCAGCGTGGGGCCAATGATGGGCGCCGCAACCACGCCCATGCCGTAGATCGCCATGGCCATGCCCCGCTTCTCGGGCGGGAAGTTTTCCACCAGGATGGCCTGCGACGTGGGCTGGAGCGCCCCGCCGCCTATGCCCTGCAGCACGCGGAAAAAGATCAGCAGCGGCAGCGATGGCGCCAGGCCGCACAGGAAAGAACTGCACGTAAAGATGACGACGCAGGTCATGTAGAAACGCTTGCGTCCCATGACCATCGAAAACCAGCCGCCCATCGGCAGAATGATGGCGTTTGAAACCAGATAAGCGGTAATGGCCCAGGTGGTCTCGTTGACCGTGGAGGAGAGACTGCCGGCTATGTGCGGCAGCGAGACGTTCACCACCGTGGTATCGAGCACTTCCATGAACGTCGCCAGCATGACGGTCATGGCCACGATCCACGGGTTTATGTGCGGGTGCGGCGAAGCATGTACCGGCGGCGCGGCGCCGGCGTTACTTCCCATACAGCAATTCCATCCTCCCCACCGCGTGGGCCAAATCGGCGCGCGACTGGTTGAAGCGGTAAAGCGCCGCAATCTGGTTATCGCTCGAGCGCGCCAGCGCGTCCTGCGCCGTAATCACTTCGATGTTATTCGCCACGCCCGCTTCGAAGCGGTCGCGCGCCTGGGTGACTTCCTGCCGGGCGAGATCCACGCCCTGGTTGGCCACCTGGACTTCGTTGCGCGCTGATTCCAGTTGCGCCGTGGCGGTCTTCACTTCAAGCGCAATGCGATTCTTCAGTTCCCGCTCCCGCTGCCGGAGTTGCCGGATAGCGATATCCGCTTCCGCGCGCTGGGCCTGTATGCGGCCTCCCGTAAACAGCGGAATATCCAGGCTGGCCTGATACTGATAAGCCGGAATCACGTTGCCGGGGCGCAGCCCCATCTGCACCCAGTATCCGTTCACGCTGACCCGCGGCAAGCGTTGCTCTCCCGCGCTCTGGAGGGCCAGTTCGGCCTGGCGCATTTGCGTCGAGATCTGGCGCAGCTCGGGGCGGGTTGCGTAGGCCTGTTCGATAGTCTGATCGGCGGGCGTGACGGAGGTATCGGCGCCGATCTGGTCGGCCAGTTCGAGCTTGCGGGAAGGGTCCACGCTCAGCAGCCGCGCCAGGGCGAATAGCGACGTATCCAATTGGGTTCGCGCGTAGATCAGCCGCTGCGTTTCGTTCTGAAGCTGAACGTTCGCGCGCAGCGCGTCGATCCCCGTCCCGACGCCGCTCCGCTGCAAGTCAACCGCCTGGTTGTAGAGCGCCTGGGCCAGGTCCATGCGCGATTGCGCGGCCTCAACGTCAGCCGCCGCGCGCTGGCCACCCAGGTATTGCGAAACCACCAGCAGCACGCTCTCTTCCCTCACCGATAGCTCCTGCTCGCGGCTGGCTTCCACGCCGAATTGCGCCGCATGGTACCGGCGCCAGAGGCTCAGGTCGAAAACGGGCGCCTGAAAAGAGGCCCCGGCCTGAAACGTGTAATAAGGTCCTACGTGCTGCGGGGAGTTCGGAAAGCGGAATCCGATCGCCGCTTCCAGATTGACGCGATGCGCAGCCTCGCTGATGTTGCCGTTGATCTGGGGCAGCAGGGTGGAGCGCGCGATGAGCCGCTCCTGTTCGCTCTGTCCCACGTCCAGATTGGCCAGAATCACTTGCGGGTTCTCTTTGAGGGCCAGGCTCACCGCATCGCGCAGCGAAAGACGCAAAGGCGCGGCATCCTGTGCGAAGCCGCCGCCCGCGAGCGCCAGCAGCAATGAGAGCATTCGTTTCATGGATTTCGCGCTTGATTGCATATTCATCACCACATGGGGGTGAAACGTAGGGAATGTCCGGAATATTTCAGGATAGCAACCGCCGGGGACTAGCGGGCTGCTCTCAGGCGATCAAGAAGAGAGGGACTGAAAAGACGCGGCGGAAAGCTTCTTGCCGCCGCGTCTTCGCGGGAGCGGGCTGCGCGCCGCCTGGGCGGCGCTCTGGGACTTTACCGGCCGGGACCGGGTGCGGGGCCGGGGCCGGAAGCGGGGCGCGGGCCGCCGCCTTGGGCCTGGAGTTTCTTCCACTGCTCTGGGGTGAGAACTCCCCGGAATCCCAACAACATACGTGCGTTGGCCTTTTCCAGTTCGGCCCTCGCCTGGGCGACGCGGTCGATCTGGGCCAGCACTTTGGCTTCGTCGGGACGGTCGGCTTCGAGCAGCGGTTCGAGCGTGGCTTCCTGCTTCTGCAAGCCGGCGCTCATGTCAATCAGGTTCACGCGGCTCTTCTGAAACTGGTCTTCGAGCTTCCGCTGCTGGTCTTCAGTCAGCGAAAGCTGTTGCGCCAGTTGGGGGTCGGTCCACCACTTGCCGGCTGGGCCGGACTGTTGCCCCCGGCGGTTGGGACCGGCGGCAGTTGCGGGACCGGGCGCTCCAGGGCCCCCAGCCCCACCAGGACCGCGAGCTCCCGGACCGCCGCCCGGACGCTGCTGGCCGGGAGCCCCTGGCGCTCCGCCACGATTCGGAGGCGGCCCACCGGGACCCTGAGCCCAAACCGGCGCGGCTAAGGCCGCCACGGCCAAGATTTGCAGTAACCGTTTCATTCGTTTCTTGACTCCTCTTCGGAATTCTCAAAGGCCACAAGCCGCGCCAACGGCGCCATCGCTCCCGGGACCCCCTGCGTGACCTGCGCTTGAACCGTTCTCAGCAATTCGGAATCGCGAGCCGCCGCCGCTTCCAGGCGGCTGTGGCGCACGGAGGTCAAAGACAGCCCCGCGGCGATTGTAATTGCCAGAGACGCGAACGCCCACGCCCAACGCGCCGGCGCGCGGACGTTCGCCGCGCGCCGCGTCGCCGCCGGACTCACCCGCGCCGATTCCGCGGCGCTCCACTCGCGAATGGAGCTCGAAAAGGCCCCTAGCGAGGCTTCGAGACGCGCGAATTCCATCCGGCATGCGGCGCACTCCGCCAAATGTTTCATCGCCTCCGGCGCGGGCGCGCCCGTGAGGCATTCGCCAAAATCATTCGATGATAAATGCGGACTCATTTCGCCGCTCCCACCCGCTCGCGAACCGCATGGATGGCGCGGAACAGATGCGCCTTAACCGTGCCTTCCTTGAGTCCCATGGCTTCGGCAATTTCGAGCAGGTCCATCTCCTCGACAAATCGTAACAGGAACGCCGTCTTTTGTTGGAACGGCAGCGCCGCCGCCGCTTCCCACACCGCCGCGGCCTGTTGGCGTTCCGAACATAAGGCCTCGGGCGATCTTTCCGCGCTGGCGAGCCACTCGCCAAAACCATCCAGCGGCGCTGCGTTTCGTGTCGCCCGGCGCCAGAACTGCAAGCGCCGGTTCCGGCCGTAGTCGCGAATCAGATTGACCGTAATCCGCATCAGCCAGGTTTCCATGCTGCACTCGTTACGGAACTGCTTCCAGGCGCGGTGCGCGCGCAGGAAGCAGTCCTGGGCTATCGTCTCGGCAGCATCGCGGTCTCCCACCGACGCCAGGGCGAACCGGAAGACCCTTACTCTGTAAAGAGTAACCACGGTCTCGAAGTCCGCGTCGGCGGCCGGCTTTGCTTCGGCTTCCGCCAGCGGCGGCGGGAGAAAGGCCTCGTCCATGAATTGGTAGACGCACACCGTAGACTGCCGTTTACTGCGGAAAAGACCCTACGGACGGTTTCCCGGCCCGCCTCCTGGCCCGCCGCGGCCGGGGCCAGGGCCAGGCCCATCCGTATCGACGCCCGCCGTTTTGAGCGCCTTGAACGCCGTTTGCTGATCCAGTGTCAGCAACTGGTAGAACGCGGCATCGGCCTTCGCGCGCGCTGCGACCTCTTGGGCCGTCAGGTTGCCGATCGCCGTCGATTGCAGCGCAATGACGGCCTGATCGTTCAACGGAATCGCCGCCTGGATTAGAGTCCGCGCCGTTTCCATCTGCGTCTGGAGGGCGGCGAGCGTGGTCTGTTCCGTGGTGAAGATTGTGGTCGCCGCGGTCTGTTGCGCCGAGGTCAGCGTGAGCAGTTTGGTCAGCCGGGTCATGATCGAAGCGGCCATTTCAGCCGGGGTCGGCGGGGTAGGCGTAGTCGTCGTATCGGCCGCAAGGAAGAGCGCAAAAAGCGCCAGCAAAGCGATTGCGCAAGTGAGGTTTCTTTTCATCCGTCGGTATCTCCTGGCTCTGAGTGAACCGCCGGTATAGACTGCGTTTTGCGCAATTGGGTTTACCGTCGGCCTGACGTATTTGGCCGGGCCGGCCGGTATGGCGCGAGCATCGTGGCCCGAAGCAGGCCTCGAGCTCCGCCGGTATTCGCCTTTCCCGCGCTCAGGCGGCTTGACGGACGCGCTCTGGTTCGGCGCTAACCGGCTCTTTGGCAGGGACTTGCCGCTTACACACCGGGCAGCACCGCGCGCAGTACCAACCGTGCAGTTCCTCGGGCATGTGCAAGAGATCCGGCCAGTCGCTACAAGTGTCGCAGCTGCCCTTGATCCTTACCGAAATATGGCAACTGGGCCTCATGGAAGCTGGTTGGAGCAGCTATCGGACCAAACGCAGCTATGGAGCGGGCGCAAACGCACTGCCGGGGCTGTACTCTCCTGCAAACTGCTCGTCCTGCCGATGAGAGAACGGTGGCGCTCTTTGTTGCGTGTTTCGTCTTTCTCGTCTCGGCCGCGTTGGCTCAAAGCCCTTTGGCCGATCTGCCCATCGAACAACTGGCGGACTTGCAGGTGCGCACCGCGGCGCTGCACGGGCAGACCCTCGAAAGCGCCCCGGCCAGCGTGACCGTCATCACCGCGGATCAGATTCGGGTGTTCGGCTATCGCACTCTGGGTGACGTTCTCTCGAATACGAGGGGATTTCACATGACCGCGGACGGGGGGTTTCAATTCGCCGGCGTGCGCGGGTTTTCGATTCCCGGAGACTACACCACGCGCTTCCTGGTGATGATCGACGGCCACCCGCTTGGGGACAACATCTACGGCGCCATGTACAATTTCGGGGAAGATTTTCCCATCTCGCTGGCCATGGTGCGGCGCATCGAGATCGTGCGCGGCCCCACGGCGGCTCTATATGGAAGCAACGGACTCTTTGCCACGATCAACGTGATCACGAAAAGCCCCGGCGGCCCCACTCACTCCAAGGTATCCGTGGAGGGCGGCTCTTTCGGAACCCAGAAGGTTCAGGCGATGCTTGCGGGAACGCTGGGCAAAGAGGCCGCCGTCTCAATCTACTCCGACGCGTCGCACGCCTCGGGCCGGCAGGTACAGTTCCCTGGCGTGACCCATCCGGTGGATCACGTGGAGGCGGAGGACGCCTTTCACGTGGCGGCCAGCCTGAAATGGAAGAACTGGTCCGTAATCGCGGCGGGCGGGGAACACAAGTCGATCATCCCCACGGGCTGGTACGGCGCCACTTTAGGGGACACGGGGACCACCGACTTGGAATCGAGGAACTTCATCGATGCGGCGTGGAGCCGCCCCACGGGAGTAACGGGCGAGTTCCAGTGGCGTTTCTACTACGATCAGTTCCGCTACGACGGGGTCTACGAATACCGTCCGGCGGATGACCACCGGAACTATGACGGAGCCTTGGGCGACTGGACAGGGAGTCAGTTCGTGTACCGCGGGGATGCCGGACGGTTCGGCGCGGTCACGCTGGGGATCGAAGGCAATATCGATCTCCGGAATACGCAGTACGGGTACGACATGGTGGATCGCGACGGCGGAACGGAACGCCGCGATCTGTTCCGGATCAACTGGCGCAATTCCAGGTACGCCATTTTCGGGCAGCAGGAGATTACAGTCGGCAGCGCCTGGACGGTGTACGCCGGTTTGCGCTTCGACGATTCCAGGCGCGACGCTCCTTTTCTCTCCCCGCGCGTGGCGCTGGTCTATAACCACAGCGGAACCGCATACAAGCTCATGTATGGCACGGGATTTCGGAATCCCTCGGCGTACGAGCGGTGCTGGGAGCCGAATCCCGGGATTCAGCCCGAGCGGATCGGCACGGTGGAGTTCGCTACGGAGCGAACGATGGGCAGCCATCTGAACTGGCTGGCTTCGGTCTTTACGTATCGCCTGGACGATCTCATCGTCGGGGTTCCGATCAGCGACAACGTTTTGCGCTATGACAACTCCGGATCGGCGCGGGTGACCGGGGCGGAAAGCGAGGTCAATGTGGTTGCGGACCGGTTCGAAGCCTCGGCGAATTTCTTTGGGCGGACCGGCGGCGCCTCTTTCCGCGGGCTGCGGGAGTCGCCGGCCTATCTGGCCCAATTCCGGGCGGCGGCCAGGCTGCTGCGTGGAGCCCTTACTCCCGCATCCACTGTCCGTGTTTTGGGGCAGCGGCAGGATGCCGCGGGCGGCGCGACCCCTCCCGCCGCGGTGCTGGACCTTACGGCGACCGTTGCGGGGTGGCAACCGGGCATGGAACTCGTCTTCGGCGTCCGCAATCTTCTGGACGCGCAATACTCGGATCCGCTCAGCCCCGAGCATGCCACCAGCCTTCTGCCGCGCGCGGGGAGGGCCATATTCCTGAAACTGACGTGGCGCCATGAATCGCAGCGGTAAAGAACGGAACAAGGCAAGATGGGGACGCCGCCGGCTCGCGGTCTGGAGCGGATACGCTATTTGCGCCCTGCTCGTGATGGCGAGCGCCGCCCCGCTCCATCCCCGTCCCACGCCGCCAACCGACCTCGAAGTCAAAGCCGCTTTTGCGTTGAACTTCATCCGGCTGGTTCGGTGGCCGGCCGTTCCCGGCGAACGCGACGCTTCCACGCTGGCCGTATGCGGCGTGGCGGAAAGCGATTTCCTCGAAGCGGTCCGCAAGGCCACCGAAGGCAAGACCGTCGGCGGGCGGGTGGTAAAGTTCCGTGTCCTGGCGGTCTCCGAAACGGACCAGTGCCGCGTGCTGATCTTCGATGGCGCCAACTTCGGCGCGGCGCGTTCCACTCTTTCCGGCATTCGCGGGCTACCCATTCTTACGGTAGGGAACGGCCCCGGTTTTCTCGATGCCGGCGGGATGTTCGAACTTGTCGTGGAAGAACGGAAGGTACGCTTCAACGCCGGGTTGGAGGCGATCCGCCGCTCCGGCCTGGAAGTGAACGCGAAAGTGCTCTATCTGGCGCGTAACTTGCGCCCCGGAGGCGGGCTTGGTTTCTAGGTACGCCAACCGCTTTAGGCGGATGTCCCTGCGCAGCAAGATCACGGCTCTGGCGCTGCTGACCAGCGTGATCGCCGTGGGAGGAACCGCGTTCGGTTTGCTGGTCTACGAGCTGGTTTGGGTCCGGGCTGAGTTGCGCCAGCGGGTGGCGACCACGTGCGACATCATCGGCAGTGATGCCTCCCCGGCGCTGGTCTTCAACGATTGGAAAGACCTTGGGCGCAGCCTCTCCGCATTGAGCAACGACCCCGCCGTGACCCGGGCTTACATCTTCGACGGCGCCGGACAACTGGTCGCGTCCTATGCGCGCTCTGGCGAGGGGGCTTCCTCGAAGCCTTCCGGCCCCGCGGAAGCCGCCAAACAAGCCTCGGGCCAATTCATCGTAAGGCCCATACGCCTCGACGGCGAAGTTATCGGATCTATCGCCATCGAAGCCAGCTTGGCGGCGCTGCGCACTCGCGCGCTGTACTACTCGGCAATTGCCGGGGGGCTGGCTCTTTTCTTCCTCGCTCTGGCGCAAACGGCCGCTCGCCGTATGGAAGCCAGCATTACCGGACCGCTGCTCAAACTCCAGCAGGCAGCCGGCTACGTCTCCTCGCATCCGGATTATTCCGTGCGCCTGGATGCCGAAACCTCAGACGAGATCGGCGGCGTGATCCGCGCCTTTAACAAGATGATGGAGGAGATTCAGGAACGGGACCGGCGGCTGTCGCAGTGGGGACAGGAACTCGAGAGGCAGGTGCAATCGCGGACGCAGGAACTGACCGGAGCCAACGCCAGCCTTTCCGCCGCTAAGGAAAAGGCCGAAGCGGCGGTCCGCGCCAAGAGCGAGTTCCTGGCGACGATGAGTCATGAGATCCGAACGCCGATGAATGCGGTGATCGGAATGACCGAGTTGCTGCTGGAGACGGATCTCTCGGGACCGCAGAGGGACTACGCGGAAACCGTGCGCCAGTCCGGGGAGGCGCTACTCGCAGTCGTCAACGACGTTCTGGACCTTTCGCGGCTCGAGGCCGGCCGCATGGAAGTGGAGAGAATCTCGTTTTCCCCGCGAAAAGCCATCCAGCAGGCGGAAGCGATTGTGCGGGAACCCGCTCTTCGCAAAAAGCTGACCCTCGAATCGGCGGTCTCGGATGAAGTTCCGTGCAACATTCTTGGCGACCCGGGCAGGTTCCGGCAGGTCTTGCTCAATCTGCTCAGTAACGCGGTGAAATTCACTCCTTCGGGCGGCGTGCGCCTACGCGTCGAGGCGGCGCAGGCGAGCGGGGGAACCGTGCTGCGCGTGGAGGTGGCAGACACTGGTATCGGCATTCCATTCGAGGCGCAGGGGAAGCTTTTTGAGGCGTTCACTCAGGCGGATTCTTCGATGACGCGCCGGTATGGCGGCGCCGGGCTCGGTCTGGCCATTTCGAAGCGCCTGGTTACGGCCATGCACGGCGAAATCGGCTTCGGCAGCGAACCCGGGTCGGGCTCGGTCTTCTGGTTCACCATCCCTCTGGTTGCGGCGCCCGCGGCTGCCGCACTGGAGAAGCGGGAGGAACCGGCCGTGGGAACCGCGGCCGGGAGTCGCTTTTCGGCCCTGCTCGCCGAGGACAATCCCATCAATCAGAAACTAGCCCGCCTGCTGCTGGCGCGCATGGGCTTTCTTGTCCATGCCGTCTCCAACGGGCTCGAGGCCGTGGAAGCCGCCGCCGCCATGCCCTTTGACATCATATTGATGGATTGCCAGATGCCCGATCTCGATGGCTACGAAGCCACACGCCAGATCCGCGCCGCGGAACATCCGGAGCGGCGGGCGTATATCGTTGCCACAACCGCGAATGCGCTGGCGGGCGAGCGCGAGAAATGCCGCGCCGCCGGAATGGACGACTACCTCCCGAAGCCGATCAAAACCGAGGAACTGGAGCGCAAACTGGCCGGCGTTGTGGCGCGCCGCCGGGCGCTTCAGTTTCCGCAGGGCGCCCCGGCCGGGGCCGCGGGTCTTTTAGGCGGCGATGGTGTTTCAGAATGCACATTTCAGGCTTAGAGGCCTTTTGCCACTTGCGCCCGCAGGAGAAATCGTTCCAGAATCGGCTCAGGACATTAAGACCTGTTATTGCCGGACGGGCGCCAGGCGGCGCTCGACAATGGAGCAGACTGCATGGATACAGTTTCAAGAAGGCGTTTTTTGGAAAATAGCGCGCTAGGCATCGCCGCAACCAGTTTGGCCGCGCCCTCGCTGTGCGCGCAGGATTGGGCGCGCCAGGCCGTGGACAAATCGCCGCGCAAGCGCGAGTGGGTCAGCGTGAAGCACGATGGCAGGTCCGTCGAATCCGTCGTCGCGCACCCGCAAGGCTCGGAGAAAGCGCCCGCTATCGTCGTCATCCACGAGATCTTCGGAATGAGCGATTGGGCGGAGAAGGTGGCTGACGAGTTTGCCGAAGCCGGTTACCTGGCGATCGCTCCCGATCTGCTTTCGGGAATGGCGCCCAAGGGCGGCGGCACCAAGGAACTCGAGGCGAGCGCGCCGGCTGCGGCGCCGCCTGGGGCTCCTGCGGGCGGCGGTGTGGGCGGCTCGGTCGGCAGCGCGATTCAGAAACTGCCGCCGGCGCAAATAACGGCGGATCTCAACGCGGTGGCCGACTACGTGAAGAAACTCCCCGGCTGCAATGGGAAGGTCTGCGTGGTGGGTTTCTCCTGGGGAGGCGGGCAGTCTTACACGTTCGCCACGAACCGGAAAGACCTGGCGGCTTCGTTCGTGTTCTACGGGACACCCCCGGATGCGGCTGCGATGGCCAACATCCAGTGCCCGGTGTATGGTTTCTATGGCGGAGCCGATGCCCGCGTCAGCGGCACCGTTCCCGGCGCCCAGGAAGCCATGAAGGCGGCCGGCAAGTTTTACGAGCCGGTGATTTACGAAGGCGCGGCCCACGGGTTCATGCGCGGCGGAGAGCAACCCGACGCCACTGAGCCCAACAAGAAGGCTCGCGATGCAGCGTGGGTGAAACTGAAGGCGCTGAGACCGAAGTTCGTATAAGGCCGGATTAGACCGGCCCAGTTGAATCAGTCCGCGTGAGCGCTCAATCGCCGAGCACGGTTGCGGTGATTTCGCGCTCGCGCGGACGGTCGTCGAAATCGCACAGGACGATCTGCTGCCAGGTTCCTACCCCCAGGCGCCCATCGATCACGGGAAAACTCCGGCTGGTTCCTATGAGAGCGCTGCGCAAGTGCGCGTAGCCGTTCTCGTCGCCCCATCGCGCGTTGTGGGCGTAATCGAGGTTGGCCGGGGCGATGTTGTCGAGCGCGCGCCTGAGGTCCGCCACGCAGCCGAGTTCGTATTCGAGCGTAGTGATGCCCAGCGTGGAGCCCGCTCCGGAAACGTTCACGATGCCGCGGCGGATGCCGCTTTCCGCCACCGCGCTCTCCACCTCGGCGCTGATATCGCGCACGTCTGCGCGGCCGCGCGTCGAAACGCGGAAGGTCTTCTGAAATGCGCCCATATCCGGCGAGTGTAGCGCAGCGGCCCTGCTTATTCCTGTTTTTCGGGTTTGAAGCGCAGCGCCGCCGAGTTAATGCAATAGCGCTGGCCGGTCGGCTTCGGACCGTCTACAAACAGGTGCCCAAGGTGGGCTTCGCATTGGCTGCAGCGGACCTCGGTGCGCACCATGAAGTGCGACGAATCTTGCCCCGTGGCAATATTCTCCGCGCTCGCCGGCGCCCAGAAGCTCGGCCAGCCGGAACCCGAATCATACTTCTCGCCGGAGCGGAAAAGCGACGCGCCGCAGCGGACGCATTGGTAGACTCCCTGGTCGTGGTGATCCCAGTACTCGCCGGTGAAGGGGGGCTCCGTCCCACCCTTGCACGTTACCTCGTACTGCTTATGCGTGAGTTCCCCACGCCAGTCGGCGTCGGTCTTGACAATCTTCGGCGACATTATCTCCTCCTCGCGCTTCCCGGGTTTACGGTTGCGGGGCTGGGCCAAAAGCAGGTCCGCCCCGAAACGCATCCCGGCATCCCTGGACCCATTTTCGCGCATCAGCGGCGCGCCGGTGCAGGGGCGGTATCCCGGTGATGCGCAGCCGCCGTGCGACCATCAAGTGTCGGGCCGGCTTGCGGCCGGACCCGCACAACCATGCCTGCTTTCGCAGATCCCCTCATAAAGGAACACCGCGCAATCGAAGGGAGGCTCGAAGCCATAGCGGAGAAACTTGCCTCCGGACACCTGGACGCCGCGCCCTTCGGGGAACTTCGCCAGGAGGTGACGATGCACTATCTGCGCGAGTCGCAGTTTCTCGCAGCCCTCAGGGAGCATGAGCCGCAATTGGCCGCCAAAATCGCCGCGCAGCATGAAGAAGCTCTGGAGATCGCGGCCGAATGCGAGGAATCGATGGCCGCTGGCCAGGATTCCGACGTCCGAGCCTTGGCGCGCCGCTTTGTCGCGATCGCGCAGCACAACATAATAGAGGAAGAACGCGATGTATTCCCCCTGGCAGAACGCTGCTTCGGCGCCCGAGCCGAGTAACCCCGGGCTCGCACGCGGATGGCGCATAGCCCTCGCGCCACTTGGCGTAGCTCTCGCCCTCCTGCTGGCCGCTTGCGCCGCCGCCCCGCCGCCGCAAGCCACGCAGCCGAAGGGCGACCCTACCGCCGAACCCGCCTACGCCCAAGCCATCAAAGAACTATCTGGCCTGAACCGCCAAGCGGAAGAACTGATGCGTAATGGCAGCCTGAAGGAAGCAGCCGACGCGATCACGAAGGGCCTGCCGCTTCAAGCCCGCCTGGTAGAGCCATCCCGTCCCACGCTTCCGGCCATGGAAGCCGCATCGGACCTGGACGACCTCTATGCCCGCATCCTTCTAGCCAATCACCGCGACGGCTGGGCACGGCTGATGTACCAGAAGAACCTGGCTCGATGGAGAAACTGGGAGCTCCAAACCCCAGACACCGCCCGACGCCTGAAGCTAGCCCAGGAAGGCATCCGGGAGTGCGACCGCCGCATCGGTCAGTAAGCTTTCAGGAAGGGCTCCGGCGCGGGCCTTGACCTTCGCTTTACATCTCACCTGCGCTCGTATATTCTGCAACTTCACCAAGGACCGCCATGAGCCTCATCTATCGAACTGCGTGGATCGCCCCTCTCCTGTTTGTGGCCGGATGTTGGGCGCAAACGGACGATTCGAAGCCGGCCATCACCAACGTGCGCGGGGCCGAGTATCCTCGCGTCCACTCCGACGGAAGGGTTACCTTCCGGGTGGCGGCGCCGACCGCGCAGAAGGTGCAACTCGACGCCCCGCCGGCTGCCGGTTCCCCCAGCGGCTTGGGCGGTGGCCCCTTTGACATGGTGAAGGACAAGGACGGCTTTTGGACCGTGACCACGCCGCCTGCAGTGCCCGGTTTCCATTACTACAACCTTCTGATTGATGGCGTCACCGTCAACGATCCATCGAGCGAAACCTTCTTTGGCTTCAACAAGGAAACCAGCGGCGTCGAGGTCCCCGAGCCGGGCGTCGATTTCTATTACCCCAAGAACGTGCCGCACGGCGAAGTGCGCATGAAGTGGTACTACTCCAAGATCACCGAGTCCTTCCGCCCGGCCTACATCTACACGCCGCCCGATTACGACAAGAACGCCGGGAAGCGTTACCCGGTGCTCTATCTGCGCCACGGCGGGGGCGAGAACCTGTATGGCTGGGTCAAGCAGGGAATGATGAACTTCATCATGGATAACCTGCTCGCGGAGGGCAAGATCGTTCCGATGCTGGTGGTGATGGAAAACGGCGCCGCGAGCCGTCCGGGCGAAGCCTTGACGAACAACGGCGCGACTCAAGGAACCATAGTCGACGTCACCATGAAGGAACTGATTCCGATGATCGACGCCTCATTCCGCACCCGCGCCGACCGCGAACACCGCGCCATGGCCGGGCTTTCGATGGGCAGCGGCCAGACAATGCAGATCGGGCTGACCAACCTCGATTCGTTCTCCTGGTTGGGCGCCTTCAGTTTTCCGTCGGGGAATTTCGATGTGCGGAAGTCGTACGGCGGCGTTTTCAACGACGCGGCAGGCTTCAACAAGAAGGTGCACCTGCTCTATTTCAGCGCGGGCACGGCTGAAACCAGAATCCACGACGGCGCCAAGGCGGCTCACGACGCCATCGAGAAGGCGGGCATCAAGACCCCCTTCATAGAATTCCCCAAGACCGCGCACGAGTGGCAGACCTGGCGCAAGGCGCTCTACGATTTCGCGCCCAGGATCTTCAAGTAGGGCGGGATTGACCGTCGTTGAGGGGATTTGGTGAACCTGGTAGGGTTCGAACTCACTAGCTCTTCCACGCCATGGAAGGGAACGGTAGAGGCGGAAGAGCGCCGTTCTGGGGGAAGTGCACGGGAAGAACTTCCAGGTTGGGCTCGGCCGCTGAACCGCGGCTGCGGAGGCTCGCCGGAAAAGCGCGGCGGCCTCCGCATCACGTCTCCCTGACTACCTTGCGGCGATGGGCCCGCCAATCTCCGTGCCGATCACGTCGCCGGAAATCACGAGTTCCACGCGCCGATTCTGCTGGCGCCCGGTTGCAGTCTCGTTGGAAGCGACAGGCTGGGCTTCTCCGAAGCCCTTAGCCGTGACCGAACCCGCCGCCATTCCCTCGCCTGTGAGGTAATCGCGAACAGCCTCGCCACGCTGCTCGGAGAGGCGCTGGTTGTACTCAACGCCGCCGACGCTGTCCGTGTAGCCTTCTACGTCAAGTCTCAGGCCGGGATGCCCCGAAACTATGCCGGCCACCTTCGCCAACTTCTCCCGCGCGAGAGGCCGCAGAGAGAACTTGGCCGTGTCGAAGAGCACGTCCGACATGTTCACGATCAAGCCGCGCGCGCTATCGCGTGTCTGCAGAATGGCGTTGAACTGGAGCAGCAACTGCGAGCGCAACGCCACCTTCTCCGCTTCGGCCCGGGCCTTGTCCCCGGCTGCGCGATCGAGATCGGCCTGTAGGCCCGCCCGTTGCGCGTCATTCTCCCGCTTCAGGCGATCCGCTTCGTTCGCGGCGGCAACCGTGTTCGCGTCGTTCGCCTGCCTCAAGCGATCCGCTTCGGCGTTTGCGGCCACCATATTCGCATCGTTCGCCAGCCTCAAGCGGTCCGCTTCGGCGTTTGCGGCGGCCATCTGTGAGTCATTGGCGCGCCTCAGGCGGTCCGCTTCGGCGAGAGAAGATACCGCTTGCGCATCCTTTTCCCGCATCAAGCGCTCCGAATTGGCCTGCGCCGCGATCCGAGCTGCGTCGGCCTCGCGGGTGACTCGATCGGTTTCCAACTGCGCTGCGGCGCGTTCGCGATCCGACCGCGCTTCGCGGTCTAACGACTGCTGACGCTCTGCCGCGAGGGCATCCTCTTCCTGCCGTTTGACTGCGATGGCGCGTGCGTCCTCGGCCGTTTGAACCGCTTCGCGAGCGGTCATCGTCACCGGCTTCGTTCCCGCGTTACGCGCCTGGTAGGCCTCGGCCTGAGCCAGGCTCTTCTCGGCTTTTTGAAAGGTCTCGGTCGAATAGACGTCGGCGCCCATCGAGCGGGCGATCTGGACGGCATTGCGCGCTTCGTAGAGTTCCAGCGGCAACCTCTGGTCGAGCTTCAGCGCCAGCGGGTTTGCAAGGCGCTGATACTGCCCGCGCTGCAACAGTTCGTACTTGGCGTCAATCTGTTCGACCTTCCCCTGCGTATCGGAGCGCACTACGTTCTCCATTACGATGAGATCGCTAGGCCGGCTGACCGAATAGTAAGGCTCCGCAGTTACCACCAGCCCGAATGCCTGCAGTTGGGTGGTGACGTTCAGCTTGCTCTTCGTGCCATTGAGCAGAATCTCGCCCAGGTTGGCCGTACGGCCTTCCGGCGTAATTGCCCACAGTACATAGGTCAGATACTCCGAACCCTGTTTGCTGGCGGGCTGCAGGCCATCGAATTCCACTTCGATTTCGATGTAGCCCTGCTTGCTCTCCACTTTCGCTTCGCCCCGGGCATTCGCCAGAAGTTCAGTGCCGCGGAAATCGACCTTCGTGGCCCCGCTGCGGTTCTGATAGTTCACCGCCTTCGCGGTCCGTTCCGTCACGGTGACGCGATAGATTGGGGCCGACCCAGCAGCCATCCTGGCCGCATTTTCGTTTACCTGCAAAGACGGGTTCTGGGCTAGCGGCGCCTGCGCCGCGACGAACCCGCATACCGTCAGGAACGCGCTGATTAACTTCATCTGTTATCCTCTCGGTTCTCTCTCTACTCACCTATTGCTCACGAAACGAGTACTTGTTCAGAAGGGCCATCAGGGGCGCGGCCGACTTGGGCGCGGAGCGTCCGTTGGTCACGATGTCCCGATTCTCCAGCTTCTTTCCGTAGAGCGTGTTGTTGTCGTCCAGATCCTGCCGCAGTGTGGCCCCTTCCAGAGCCAGACCGGCGAACAGGCCTTGTGACCGCGACCACGAGAGAATCTCCGCGTGCATCTGGGCGTCCGTCTGCGCGGTTGCCGTGCGGCCCACCGGGCCCGCGGCCACGGAACCTTCAGCGCCCAAAGTGAATTTGCTTTGCAGCAGTTTCTCCGCGCCGCGCGCTGACATCACGAGCATGATCAGGTCAGTCGTCGATCCGCCGATCTGAAAGCCAACGCTGCCGCCTTCGATGCGAACCGTAGCGGGGGCTGACCAGCCGGAACCGCTCTTGGTGCGGCAGGAGAGATAGCCTTTCCCATACTTTCCGCCCACTATGAACGCCCCGGTCTTGAGACTCGGCACAATTACGATGCAGTGCGCTTTCTCAAGCAGGTCCTGAGGAATACCCTTGTCGGGCGTTGCCATGATTTCCGAAAAGACCGCTGCGGACTCTGCCAACCGGTTGGCAGGGGCCTTATCGATCGCCATCAACGACGTTGTTAGGGCCAAGCCGGCCACGATAGCTAATTTCATCCTGTTACCTCTTCTGTCGCACTAAGCTGTCGCGACTCTCCTCTTAGAGCACCGGAAGCGCCATCGTAAAGGGACGGACAGTGGCGCCGTGGCGCTGGTGCATGTAAAGGGTGTTGCAGGCGGCCTTCTGCTGCGAGTAGTTTTTACGTGCGTGGAGAAACTTCCAATCCGCTTTGGCGGATGCAGGTTTGGTTTGCAAGGGGTGCATGTTTTGCTTGCGGCCTCCGGCAAACGGGGCTGGCTCCGGCGCCAAATCGAGCAGAGCCGGCCAGAGACGGAAGGCATCGGGCGGCTGTCCGCCGTTTGGGCCACGCCCGCCATCCCGTGCGCCAGCCGGTACGCAGCTATTCCATTGCTCCCAGGACTTGCTCCAAAGGAATCGTAGCGAAGGTTGTGGCGTAGTCCGATATCCCGTAGGGAATGACGAGTTGCCCGTTATGCACCAAACTGCCGCACGAGTAAACCACATTGGGCACGTAGCCATCGCGCTCGTTTGGATTTGGTCTGATCAGCGGTTCAGGCAGGCGGCCGATCACCTTGGTGGGGTCGTCACGATCCAGCAGAAACGCGCCGATGCAGTACTTTCGCATCGCCCCCACGCCATGGCTGATCACCAGCCAGCCTGCTTCGGTCTCGATGGGCGAGCCGCAGTTACCCAACTGAATGAACTCCCAAGGGAAGGCAGGCTCAAGGATGAGCTGCATCGTATCCCAGAAATGGAGATGATCGGAAAACATCACGTAGATGTTTTCGGCATCCTGCCGGCCGAGCATTGCATAGAGGCCGTTAATCTTTCGCGGGAAAAGCGCCATGCCTTTGTTCTCGACCGCCGGACCGTTCAGCGTGATGAACTTAAAGCGAAGGAAGTCGGTTGTTTCCAGAAACTGGGGCAGAATCAGCTTTCCGTCGTACGCGGTGTAAGTAGCATAGTAGGTGTGCGTGCCGTCCTCGTGCTGGAAGAGGACGAAGCGGGCATCCTCGATCCCGTTGCTTTGAGAGGGCGTGACAGGAAACAGGACTCTCTCCGACAGAGCCGATTCCGATGTGAACTGGACCTCGTAATTGGATCTGGCGAGCATCTTGGTTTCTCGGGCTATGATCAGAGCCGCTGCCTGTTCATTTTCAGGCAGTTGCTGCACGGACCGGGTGATGCTGCTGAGAAGATCTTCCATCGTGAATGCGTCCGGTAAGCCGCTGAGCACCTCGCGGTTGAAAGGGCCCATGAGGCGAAGTTCCTGGAGCTTTCGCTCGAACAGTGGTTTTTGGAAGGTCGAGTTAGGCACTTGCGTCGGTTCGAGGCTGTAGCGGGACGGCACGTCCATGGTGACGTTACTGGCGGCGTCCAACACACCGCCCCGAAAAGCAATCGAAGAAACGTGACCCTCGGCGGTGGCGCGTAAACTCAGGATGAATCTCAATGACCCCGAAGGAACACCCGACTGATCGGGATGGGGCGTCATGGAGGGATTGAAGAGCGCAGCGGCCTCAAGAGAGTACTCGTGACCGAAATAGCCGCCCAGCAGTAACTGCCGTTCTTCCGACAACAGTTGGCCGTTGAGCAGATAAGGGCTGACATCCTCATAACGCGTTCGGAGGAAATCGTCGATCCTCACTTGGCGGCCGCCGAACTCGGCACGGACTCCCGCCAGCAGGCTATGCACCTCGCCCTCGGGCAGGGCCATAACCCGGGCGGCGATCTTGATGGAGCGCTGGTCGCTCATTGGACGAAATGGCCGGGCCAGCACATGAGTGCGGTCCGGGTCCAGAGTCACGGTGCTGCGTGTCACGTCGATAGTCTTCATTGAGTAGTTGAGGCTGACATGCCGGCCCGGCGAACTGCAATCATAGGAGCTTGCGCCAACCGTATTTCGGTCAGTGACATGAGAAAGGCCAGCATCGATTCGGCCCCCTGGTTTTCATTGGCCCCGTCCGCGTGCAGGCCGTCCCGGCAGCCACCGGTCTGGCTGGCATAGACTTCCAAACCGAGGTCGTTGCGGCCAAGGAACCAGTCGAAAGCGCGCTGGGCCTGCTCGCGCCACCACGGCTCGCCAGTGGCGCGGTACGCCGCCAGGCAAGCAGAAACCGTGCTCTGCGCCTCGATAGGTTGCTGGTCAAAATCCGCGCGTGAGCCGTGGCGCTTGTAGAACCCGTTGCTGCCGATGGGCCGCAGTTGGCCGCGCTGCGAAGTTTGTTCGCCTACCAGCCAGCGCAACGCCTGTATGCCTCGTTCGTACACGCCCTCTTGTCCGGTAACGCGGCCGGTCAGAATCAGCGCGTGAGGCAGTTTGGCGTTGTCGTAGGTCAACACGTCTTCAAACCATGTCCAGCCCGGTTCGGCGACCTTGTCGAAGATCGCCATCAACCTCCCGGTCAGCCCCTCGCGGATGCCGGCGGCTAATCGGTCAGTCTTCGCCTGGCGCAGATATTCGTCAAGGCCCAAAAGGGTGAATGCCCACGCGCGTGGCGAACTGAAATCCATCGCGGCAGGCAGCGCCTGCACGAATAGCCGCTCGGTCATCTTCCGCAGCTCCCAATGCTGGGAACGGCCGGCGGCTGTGCCAAGCGCCCAGAGCGCGCGGCCGTGTGAGTCTTCGGATCCCCGCTCATCGAGCCAGTGGCCGCCGCTACTGAAGAAGTTGTGGAAACGCGCCGAATCCGGGTCGAAGGCGGCGTCCAGAAACGCAGCGTACGTTGCGCCGAGCGCCCGCGCCCGCTTCGGGGATTCATCCAGTTGGTTCAGCCACACCGTCAGTATGAGCGCGCGGGCATTGTCGTCGGTGCAGTAGCCTTCAGCGAGGTTTGGAGCGGTGAGACTCGCGTGCTGGAAGATTCCCGTGGAATCCGTCATCCGGTAGAGATGATCCAGGTTTAGCGCCGGCATTTCACGCGGCCGATAGCCGAACCCGTTCACGGGGACAGATTCGCGGGCTGCCGCAACCTTCCGCCGCCGCGCCAGTTCAAAGGAGCGCATGTACAATCCCGCGGTGTTGCTCCAAACCATCTTGCGGCCCATGTTGTAGGCGTTGTCGCTCATGGCGCTCCGGCGGGTTTCGTCGCGCAACAAGCCACGCACCTCGCGCGCAATCGCAGCCGGGTCGGCAAATGGCACCAGCACTCCGCGCTCATCCTGCAACAATTCGGCCGCGTGCCAATACGGCGTCGAGATAACGGCTTTGCCCGCGCCAAACGCATAAGCTAAGGTGCCCGAGGTAATCTGGGCCTCATCCAGGTAAGGAGTGACGTAAAGATCCGCCGCGCCGATGAACTCGGTCAGTTCTTGAAGTTCCACAAAGCGGTTGTCGAAGATGACGTGCTTCTCCAGTTTGTGACTTCTTACAATCGCCTCGAGTCCCAGGCGGTAGCCGTCGCCCCTGGCGGCCAACTCATGGGGGTGGGTGGCGCCCAGTACAACATAGACAAGGTCGGGAAATTCCGCCACCACGTCCGGAAGAGCGTTGAGCACATGCTCAATTCCCTTGTTGGGCGAAAGCAGTCCGAATGTGAGCAATACCTTCTTGCCGCCCACGCCGAATTGGGCCTTGTAATGATCCGGGGCCATAAATGCTACGTCTGGAATGCCATGCGGGATTAGGTCGATCTTAGCTAGTGGAGCGTGGTAGACGTCCCGCAAGATCACTCGTCCCCGTTCCGTCATCACCACCAGCCGCGTCGAACGGGCGATCAGCCCCTGCATGACCCTGTGCTGGTCGGTATTTGGCTTGAGGAGGACGGTGTGCAGCGTGGTGACCACCGGCGCTTCCAACTCACGCAGCAGGGTCAGCAAGTGGCTGCCGGCCGGTCCACCGAAGATCCCGAACTCGTGCTGAAGCGAAACAACGTCCACCTTGCCGGCGTTCAGGAAGTTCGCGGCGCGCCGATAGGAATCGATATCCTGTTCTTCGATCTCGAAACGGACCACGTCCGGATACCGGTAGCTCCCGCCGGGGTCATTCACCGGCGCCGCGAAGCACTGGGTTTGTGGACTCCTCTTCGCCACCGCCCCAAGCAGGTCAGACGTGAACGTGGCGATGCCGCATTTGCGCGGTAAATAGTCGCCTAGAAATGCCAGGTTTCGAATGCTGGTATCCGTTTTCACAACTTGGACGCCCTTTCCCGAACTTAGGTCTTAACAGCATACGTACGGTCTAACAGCGGGCGGCGAGTCGGCCGAACTCCGCTCATGCGGCATCGGCTAGAGCCCCGGCCGCTTGCCATCCTTCTTGTACATCCAGGTCGGCGGCGTTTTGGCACTGGACGCAACGTGAGGCCCAAGGCAACGCAGCCAGGCGTTTCGGGTGGATGGTGGAGTCGCAGTCGGCACAGATTCCAAAAGTGCCGCCGTGCATTCTTCGCAGCGCCGCTCTCACCTCGCGCAGCAGGCGCGACTCACGGTCCACGTTTCGAATCGCCAAGTCGCGCTCCGATGCGTACTGGGTCTCATCCAATTGATCCGCGCTTTTCTCGATGGCGATGTCGTCTCGCCGCCGTAATACCCGGACCAGTTCCGCTTCCTTTTGTGCGAGGAGCAGTTCGAACTCGCGCACCTCGTCGTGTCCTATCGTCATGGCAATCCTTTGGGCCCGTTGCGGGCGCCCATCGTACACAGCACGAGGCGGTCCACAATAGCCGCACCCATTCGGAAGGCGATCTCGTTGAGCCGGAGAGGGTTCAGCGAAGAACTGCTTGGATTGGAGGCAAAAAGTGCATTGAAAATGCGAAATCTGCCGACATGCGATTGCGGAGCGTTTCACTCCCCGGGGATGTGTAGGAATCGATCCAACGCCAACCTTGCCTGGCGGCGTGGCCACGAACGTGCTTTCGCCTGACAGAAGTGAATCTATGCGGAATATAACATTAGTCCTCTCGCTCATCGCAGGTTGCGGATTCCTCGCGGCTCAAAACGACCCGCCGGGCAGGGTGGGGCGTCTGAATTACATCGACGGCCCGGTGTCTCTGCGCCCGGCCGGAATGACTGACTGGCTGGATGCGGACGTAAACCGTCCCCTTACCACGGACGATCAGATATGGGTCGGCGACGGCGCCCGAGCCGAGATTCATGTAGGCTCGACCGCCTTGCGTCTGGACTCGAACACGGCATTTCAGTTTCTTGACCTGGACGACCGGGCAATTCAGATTCAACTTTCGGAAGGATCGCTTACGGTCCGCGTTCGGAATCTGGCGCAGCGCCAAAACCTGGAAATCGATACGCCCAGTATGGCTTTCACAGTGCTTCAGCCCGGCGAATATCGGATTGGCGCCGACGCCGATTCACAGACGGCAACGGTAACGGTTCGCGCGGGCGAAGGCGAGGTGATCGGCGGGGGCCGAACGTTTTCGGTTCGCGCGGGGCAGCAGGCGCGCGTGGATGGCTACGACCAGGCTACCTACCGCATGATGTCGGCTCCCCGTATGGATGCGTGGGACCAGTGGAGCGCTTCGCGTGACCGCCGGGAAGATCAATCGATGTCCGCCCGCTACGTCTCTCGTGAAATGAACGGCTATGATGACCTCGATCAGTACGGCAGTTGGGCCAATAGGCCGGGCTACGGACAGGTTTGGATGCCATCCGGACTCGCGGGGGATTGGGCGCCGTATCACGACGGTATTGGGCTTGGATTTCGCCCTGGGGATGGACGTGGGTCGATAACGCGCCGTGGGGCTTCGCGCCTTATCACTATGGCCGCTGGGCCTCCTTCGATGGCCGTTGGGGATGGGTGCCTGGGCCGTATGGGATGACGCCGCTCTATGCGCCGGCGCTGGTGGCATGGGTCGGCGGGGGTGGCTTCAGTGTAAGCTTCTCTTTCGGCAACGCCGCCGCAATAGGATGGTTTCCTCTGGGGCCGCGCGAGCCGTACTTCCCGAGTTACAACGTGAGTTCCGACTATTTCGGCCGGGTAAATAGCACTAACACGGTGATCAACAGCGTCACCATCAATAACTATTACAGCAACAGCCGGAGCCCGGACGGATCGGCTTTCAACAACATACGATACGCGAACCGGGACGTGCGGAACGCGGTGACGGCAGTGCCGCAGGAGAGGTTCTCCGACGGGCGCCGTGTATCCGACAGCGCACGCGCCGTATCCGCCGCCCAGCTTGGGAATACGCGCTTCGCCGCCGCTCCGGCAGTCGCGCCGCAGCGTGCCAGCGTGCTAGGCCCCAAGGCAGGTGAAGCTTCCCGCGCTCCGCGCCCGCCCGACGCCGTCCTGAATCGGCCGGTTGTGGCCCGCACCGCTCCTCCCGCCGCACCGGCGGCTTTCGAGCGGCAGCAGGTGGAACTGAATCGGAATCCCGGCCGTCCTCTTCCAGCGGCGACAGTCCAGCAGATGGGACGGGATGCTCCGGCCCGGAAATCGCAGGTTCGCGTCGAAGACATGAATCGGGTCCAGCGCGTGCAACCATCGGTTGGCGGCGCGCCGCAGCAAGGCTCGCGCGTAGCGAATCCCGGCCAACCGCAAACTGCGGCGCCGCAGCCCGCGGACAACAATCGACAGAACCCCGCCGACAGGCAGAACAACCGGCCTGCGCCTCAGGTAGCCCGGCCCGACCCCGCGCCGCAGCCTGTTGCTGCTCCGGCGCCCGCAAACAACAACCGGCAGAACCCTGCTGACAGGCAGAACAACAGGCCTGCGCCTCAAGTTGCACGGCCCGACCCCGCGCCCCAGCCCGTTGCTGCCCCGGCGCCCGCAAACAACAACCGGCAGAACCCTGCCGACAGGCAGAACAACAGGCCTGCGCCTCAAGTTGCACAGCCCGACCCCGCGCCCCAGCCCGCTGCTGCCCCGGCGCCCGCAAACAACAACCGGCAGAACCCTGCCGACAGGCAGAACAACAGGCCTGCGCCTCAGGCTGCCCGGCCCGACCCCGCGCCCCAGCCCGCTGCTGCCCCGGCGCCCGCAAACAACAATCGGCAGAACCCTGCCGACAGGCAGAACAACAGGCCTGCGCCTCAGGCTGCCCGGCCCGACCCCGCGCCCCAGCCCGTTGCCACCCCGGCGCAACAGCCCGTCGCTGCCCCAGCGCCCGCAAACAACAATCGACAGAACCCCGCCGACAGGCAGAACAACAGGCCTGCGCGTCAGGCTGCCCGGCCCGACCCGGCGCCGCAGCCCGCTGCTGCCCCGGCGCAACAAGAGAAACCGGCTCCCGCAGCGAAGCCTGAGCCCAAAGGTCGCTCAAAGCAGGCCGCGGATAAGCCGGACAAGAACGACGAGAAGAAATAGTCACATATCCGTGCGGGCGCCGGGACTCATCATCGTGCTCCGGGCGCCCGCAGCACCCCCAGAGAGGAAGTCATGATTCAACGCGATGTAGTACGCCGGCTCCGCAGAGTGTGGCTGCCGGCCGCGTTTGGGCTGCTGTTACTGCTTCAAGCGCCCGCTGCCTACTCATATTCCGTTCTCAGTCACGAAGCAATCATCGACTCCACTTGGGATAGCGCAATCAAGCCGCTGCTGGTCAAGCGATTCCCCGCCGCCACGGCCGATGATTTGAGGCAGGCGCATGGGTTCGCCTATGGAGGATGCATTATCCAGGACTTAGGCTACTATCCCTTCGGCAGCAAGTTCTTCAGCGATTTGACCCATTACGTCCGAACCGGCGATTTCATCGTCAACCTGATCCGCGACTCCCAGGACCTAAACGAGTACGCCTTCGCTCTGGGAGCGTTGTCGCACTATGCCGCCGATAATAACGGGCACCCTCTGGCTGTCAACACGGCTGTTCCTCTCTTCTATCCGGAGCTCGGGCAAAAATTCGGAAAGGCGGTGACGTATGCCGACGATCCGTATTCCCATGCCAAGACGGAATTCGCTTTCGACGTCTTCCAGGCAGCTAAAGAACGCTATGCTCCGGAGGCGTACAAAGACTTCATCGGTTTTGAAGTCTCCAAACCCGTGCTCGAGCGAGCGTTCCAAGATACCTACGGGATAAAGCCGGAGCAGGCATTGCTGAGCATCGATCTTGCAATCGGCTCGTACCGCCGGGCCGTCAGCACGATCTTCCCGGCTATGACCAAAGTCGCCTGGCAGCTCAAGAAACAGGAGATCAGAAAGGATGCTCCCAGCGCGACCCGCAAGAAATTTCTCTACAATCTATCCAGGTCCAGCTACGAAAAGAACTGGGGCAATACTTACACCAAGCCGGGGATACGGTCGAAGATCCTGGCTTTCTTCTTGCGCATCGTGCCGAAGATCGGGCCGTTCCGGGCGCTTGCATTTAAACCGCTTACGCCTGAAACCGAGAAGATGTACATGGCCAGCTTCAATGCGACCATTGACCGCTATCGGGAGCTGCTATTAGAAGTGAAAGCGGGTACGCTCAAGCTGCCGAACGCAAACCTTGACGTTGGGGTGTACATGGCGCCGGGGCAATACACGCTGGAGGATGACGTTTACCTGCGCCTGCTGGACAAGCTCGATAGTCATTATGCCGAGATATCTCAAGATCTCCGCAGCAATATTCTCAAGTTCTACGGGGATTTAAGCCTTCCCTTTTCGACCAAGAAGGATGCCGGCGATTGGGCGAGATTAGAAAAAGAACTCGATTACTTGCGGGCTATTGATACGGACCTGCGGCATCCCGTGGTTGCGGCGACCGGGGTTACTCCTTCCAAGTAAAGCAACATGCGGCAGCTACGCTTCGGCGCGGCTGCCACGTGGCCTCTCGGCTTCATCGGGCCGCCGGAGGCTCCTGGCCTGTGGGAATCCCAACCAGCGAGCGGTAGAACGCAATCGCCCGGTTGATCGAGGACGCCTCGCGTCCCGTGGCCAGCCAACTCGTGTTCCGTCCGGTGCGAACGATGCTGTAGAAGCGCCAGACGCCCGCCGATTCACGGTCCAGAAAGTAGACTGTCTGCATCTCGCGCGGACGGAAGATCGTCACAAAGAGATAGCGCATCGTGCCGACATTCTCGACATCGAAAACAAGCCGGTCTTCTGAAGCCTCCCTGATGCGCATTTGGTAGATAGCCTTGCCTGACAGGTTGTCGGTCTGTTCCAGGTAGACCGACTTGCCCACCTCCAATTCATCGGCCGTGAAGTCTTTGCGTTGCTGGTTTGGCTGCGAGCCAACCGAAGCATGGGCGTCCACAATCAATGTTTGCCACTGGCGGTGAGTAGTAGACCAGTAGCGCATGCCCGTAAGTCGCGAGACGGCCCCAATTCTGCCGAGCAAACCCAGGGCTCCCGCATCATAGCGAAATCGCGCGGCCGTGGTCACAAGAGTCGCAAAGCCTGGAGCCGTCCAACCGGTGCAGGCGGGCGGTTTCCAATCCTTGCCGAAATCGGATTCACTCCAGAACTTCACCGCGGGCGGACTGTCCAGGCCGGGATAGGGCGGAACAGCATCGTTTCCGCATGGTGGTTGAGGCCTCGATTGCGCATGGATGTGCGTCTGGCAGAGCAGCGCCGCGGAGATGACAAACCGAATGGAACGTTGGGAAGCAGGCATAGCCGTTGTCTGGTTTTGCCAATGCACGTACGTGGCCGCATGCAGATGCGCCACTTGCGCAGCGGCTTCTGTCGCCGAAAGTGCAGGTTCTGCCTTGCGGCAGTTCGTAGGACAGGCGCGAAAGACTTAGTTACCACAAGCTTCGGCGCCTCCCGGCCCCGTCGCTGCAATGGGCGCAAACGTGCCATATCTTTCCCTGACGCAGCACAGCCAGAGTATTTCAAACCTTGAAAGGGACTACATGACTAATCTGAGAACGGTAACGGAAACGGCGGCCGAATTTGGCAAACAGGCCAAGGAATCGGTGGAAGAACTGGGACGGTCCGCCGGCAGAAGACTAGACGAAGCGCGCGATGAGACCGGAGACGCGCTTCATACGGCTGCCTCGTCGGTTCGCGCAACGGGACGCCAGGGTTGCGACGCCATCGGCGGCTTCGCTAACAATACGGCGGACAAACTGGACGCTACGGCAACCTACGTCGAAGATCATGACCTGAGCCGTGCGTACGCCGGCTTGCGAAAGTATGGCCGCCAGCATCTGGCCGGCTCCCTGGCCGTCGCGGCGGGCATCGGCTTTCTTTTAGGGTCCGCAATGCTCAGAATGAGCCACTCGTGCGCAAAGACGGCCAAGGTCGCCTAGCCGCTACTTCCTCGCTCCGGGGCCCATGCCTCCGATTCGCTGGCGCGCTCCTAGTGGATGACGCTTCGTAGCAGAGCGCTCAGCCCGTTCCATAGAATCTGGACCCCGATGCAGACGAGGATGAACGACGAGAGGCGGATGACCACATTCATCGCCGAATCGCCGAGCGTGCGCCCGAGCCGCTCGGCGGATCTGTAACTCAAGTAGATAGACGCTGAGATCAGAACTGAGCCCAGTAACATCCCTGCGATCAACGGCCAGCGCCACTCGGAGCCTTCGGGCCGATTGGCGCCGACGGTAATCGCCACGGAGATCGTCCCCGGCCCCACCGTCAGCGGCAGCGTCAACGGATAGAATGCCTGGCGGGAATAGTTATCCTCGTTGAATTCCCGCCGTGCGCCCTTGCCGTCGCTCCCGTCATCGTCAGACCGAAGCAGGAGCGACCATCCGGTCGCAATCACAACCAGCCCGCCCCCAACCTGCACCACAGGCAACGAGATGCCGAAGAAGGCCAGGATGTGAGTGCCAATAAAGGTCGAGGTTACGATCAGTGCCAGACCGTTCAGCGCGATCTTTCTTGCCAGTACGGTGCGCGCCCGGCTGGAAATCCCGCGCGTCAGTTCCAGGAATATTGGCGTATTGCCGATCGGGTTGACGATCGGAAACAGCGCTCCGAAGACAAGAAACGTATTTTTTACAAGATCGGTAAGCGTGCCCGGCATCAACGCTCACTGTACAGTACTTATTCCGAAAGCACTACTGCGCCATGGCCCTCGGCGTGCACTGGCATGGTCATGAAGCGAGCGCTCCTGTTGGCATTTGCTGTAGCCTCGGCTCTTTCCCTGCATTCGTCACCTCTTTCCGGCACGCAGCCTGCAACAACAGCCGCCCGTTTCGATGCGAGCGCGATCGACAATCCCGGACAAACGCAAATTGCGCCCGGCGACGCGGGTTCGGGAGTGGCCCGCGCTCAGATTCTGCTGGCCAGGGCGCATTTCTCCTGCGGCGAAATCGATGGCGTCTTCGGTTCGAACCTCGCGAAGACCGTAGCGGCCTTTCAGCAAGAGCGCAAGCTGGCCCTGAGCGGCGCGGTGGACGATGCTACCTGGGCGGCGCTTAATGCCGACACGGCGCCGGCCCTTTCGCGTTATACGATTTCAGCCGGCGACCTGGAAGGGCCGTTTGTCCCGATACCCGCCAGTGCGATGGCCCAAGCCAAGTTGCCCGCTCTCGGCTACTCGTCGCCGCTTGAGCAATTCGCGGAACGTTTTCACGCGAGCCCCCGCCTGCTGCAGCGTTTGAACCCCGGCGCCGATTTCTCAAAGCCCGGCCAGGAACTCGCCGTTCCCAGCGTTAGCGGCCCGCCGCCGGGGCCGGCGGCTCAGATTGTCGTCTCCAGATCGGAGAGTTCTGTAAGAGCCTACGACTCCACTGGAGCGCTGCTCGCATTCTATGTCGCAACCACCGGTAGCCAGCACGATCCCCTGCCGGTCGGCGATTGGAAGATCCTGGGCGTCCGGCGCAATCCCGACTATCGGTACAACGCGGCGCTGTTTTGGGATGCCAAAAAGAGCAACCCTAAGCAACTCATTCAGCCAGGTCCGAACAACCCGGTGGGCACGGTGTGGATCGATCTTTCCAAGGAACACTACGGGATTCACGGCACGCCCGACCCCGCATTGGTGGGCCACGCCTTCTCCCACGGCTGCATCCGGCTGACGAATTGGGGCGCGCTCGAACTGGCGTCCATGGTCAAGCCAGGAACGCCGGCTGTGTTGAAAGAGTAGCGCGCGGCGGCCGTCGTCAGCCGGAATGGTTCGCCAGGCGGCAGGCCGCCGGCGGCCAATCGAACTTTGCATGGAAGGAAAGATGTGAAACGCAGCCTCTCCCCGTTCCACTCATTCGCGCTATTGGCGCTGGCCTCACTTGCGCTGGCGGCGCCAGCAGCCTGTTCCGACTGCCCGGCGCCCCGCCCCCCTGAACTCCGCTTCGACGTATCGCCCGGCATCTTCTTGAATTACCGGGAAGAGGGCGGCGCAGGCCCCGTCGTGGTGGCGCTGCACGGTTTCGGCGGAACACTGGATACCTGGGACGACGTTCAGCCAATGCTGGCGCCCCGCTACCGCTTGTACCTGCCGGATCTCCTGGGATTCGGCCATTCCGCCAAGCCCGAGAAATTTGATTACACCGTCGCCGAGCAGGCGGAAGCCGTGGCTGGCTTCCTCGAAATGGTGCAGCGCGAAACCGGCGAGGCGAAAATCACTTTGATCGGGCACTCCTACGGGGGCGCGGTAGCCATCGCCGCTTATCTGGCGCTCCAGGACAAGGGCGAAGCGATTGTAGACCGCCTGATTCTGATCGATGCCTTGGCCTTCCCCCAGGAGAAGCGCTTTCCGGCCTTCATCAATATCATGCGCGTTTGGGGCGTGAACCGAATCGCGCTCAAACTGCTCCCCGCGAAGACTCAGGTGCGCATGGTCCTGAAGAAGATCTTCCACAACCCGGCCGCGGTGACCTCGGATCGCGTCTGCCGCTACGCCGGTTTCCTGCCTTCAAGCCATGCGGCCCTGATCAAGACCGCGCACCAACTCGGCGACGAAGCCGCATTCCTCATGTTTACGCAACGCATCCATGAAATCGCCGTTCCCACGCTGATCGTATGGGGTAGGTACGACGGAGTAATCCCGCGGCGCCAGGCGGAGTTGCTTCGCGACGCCATCGTTGGCTCGCGCCTGGCGCCGCTGCTTGAGGCCGGGCATGCCCCGCAAGAAGAACTGCCGGGCGAGACGGCGCAACTCATCGATACGTTTCTGATGGCGGATCGGCCTGATTCCGGCAAGTGAACGCTAGCCTCAACACTGTTCAGTTACCAAGTGCGGCGGCGCCGAGCGGTGACGAGGCGCCGGCCTGAGGGCCGGGAACCCGCTGGAAAGCGGGTTCGCAGCCAAGAATGGCCGCCCCACAAAGGGTCAAGTGAACAGCATTGGCGCCAGCCTGGATTTCTCACCAGGTTGCGTCGCGAGGGCATGAGGTGCGCGCGGCTCAGCGGGCGGAGGCGTGGGGTTTGAGCACCACAAAGTGGCCGATGCTGTACCCAATGGCCCCGCCTATGAAGATGTCGGACGCAAAGTGCGCCTGGTCGGGCAGCCGGCTCACCGAGATGAAGGTGGCCGCCCCGTATGCTACCCAGTGCACCCACCGATGTTCCCGATATCGCTCGGAGAGAACGGTTGCCACGGCAAACGCGGTCGCGGTGTGGCCGGAGGGAAAGCCGCCCCCGTTCGATAAGCTGCCCTTGTACTTGAACCACGTGTTGCGGTAATTCCCGTTGGTGGGGATATCGCTGGGCTTCAACCGTCCCGTGGCCTGCTTCAGCACGAAGCTGACGATTTGCGAGTCGGCGATGGCTTCGGCCGTTAGAATCCCGGTGTTCTTTGCGTACGAGCTGTGTGTTGCCAGCCCCGTCACATAGAAAGCGACAGGCGTCAGCATTTCCGCCAGCGCCGTGTTGCGTCCGCGCAGGATTCCGGTTTCGTAGCCGTTGAAGCGGGATTGATCGTGGAAATACGGCTCGGTATAAGGGTCGAGGGCCACCAGGCCCACCGCGCCGATCGCAACTACCAATACTGGTAACCAATGCCTGCCCTGAACGGCTCTCACCGGAAAGGTCCAGATGTCTTTTTGGTCACGCAGTATCCGCTTGCCCAACTGCACCGGCGAGATCGTAGCCTCCGGCCCCGCGGCTTGAACAGTCGGCGATCCGAGTGGCTGCGTTTCCGGCGCCGCCGGCTCTTGGGCCATCATTGCTGCGGAACCGAGAACCAAGGCGAGAATCAAGCCCGTTGAATGTGCCATCGCTTCTCCTTCCCGGACTTATGCACGTAACAGCCCGAACCGGGAAGATGCCGCCCGCGCCGCAATCTTCAACTTGAGCTTGGGGAAAACGCGGGCGTTGAGAGTTTCCGGAAGGGCGCAGTCCGTGGCCAGTCGCGCTCGTGGGTGCAGTTCCTGCCGCCCATGAGGCAGAAGCTGCACCCGCGGGCTTTTCGGCGCCACGAAGGCGGAAGAGGGAATGTCAGTCGGCCGGCTGCAGCGTGAAGAAGAATGTGGATCCGGCGCCCGGCGTCGATTCCACCCAGATTGTGCCGCCATGCCATTCGATGGCTTTCTTGCAGAACGCGAGGCCGAGCCCGTTCCCGGGGCGCTCTTTCCCGTGCAGGCGCTTAAAGGCGCCGAAGATGCGATCGTGGTACGCCGCGTCGATGCCGATGCCGTTATCCGCAACGGAAAACACCCAGTTGAACTCCACGCGTTTGGATGAAATGTGAACCCGCGGAACGGGCTCGCCGCAGTACTCGATGGCGTTCTTCACTAAATGGTGAAGAACCTTCGCCAGTATTTCGCTGTCCCCGTACGCCATCGGCAAAGCGTCATGGGTCACAACCGCGCCGCGTTCCGTTATCTGCTTCTCCGCCAAGCGGAGCGCCTGCCGGAGAACCGCTTCCATATCCGTCCGCGAAGACTGGCACTCGCCTGTGCCCGTAGCCCAGTAAGCCACCACATCGGCCAGCAGCGCCTGCGCCGAGGCCGCCCCCTCCCTAATGCGCGCGATGAACATGCCGCCATCGGGATCGAGACGCCCGGCGCAGTTCTCTCCCAATAGTTGACTGAAAGCGGCTACGTCCCGGAGCGACTCCCGCAGATTGTGGGCCGTCACCGAGATGAACTCCTCGAAATCCGCGCCCGCGCGGTCCAACTGCTTCTGCGCCTCCGTCGAGCGCTGCGTTTCCTCGTCGAGCGCCTTGCGTAAGCGCTCGATTTCCTCCGCCGCGCGAATCTGCCCGGAGTCTTCCACCGTCAATTTGCCCGCCGTGGTCCGGGCTGCTTGGGACCCGGGATTGTGAACTTGAACGTAGCGCCCTGCCCCGGTTCCGATTCCACCCAGATTCGTCCGCCCTGGCGCTCCACAACCTTCTTGCAAAGCGCAAGGCCGATGCCGGTGCCGGGGATTTCGCTTCCATGCAGGCGCTTGAACATGCCGAATACCCTTTCGGCATCATGCGGATCGATGCCGACTCCGTTGTCCTTCACCGCAAACACCCACCCGGCCGCTTCGCGCTCGGCCGAGATATCGATTTCGGGCGTTCGGCCGCCGTTGTACTTGATCGCATTGGAAATCAGGTTTTGGAAAACCCGCAGCAGCGAAACCTCTTCGGTAGTCACGGTTGGCAGCGGGCCTGCGGTTACCACGGCCCCGCTCTCCGCCATGGCCGTATCGAGATGCAACAGCGCCTTGGCGAGCACGGCGCCGGAATCGACCGGGGCGAAGGCTTCCTGTTCCCTTTCGCTGACCTCCCAGTAGGCCAGCAACGCTTTTAGCAGAGCTTCGATCCTAAGGGCGCCCTCCACGGAGTAGGAGATGAACTTGTCCGCTTCGTCGCCCAGTTTACCCGCATACTCCCGTCCCAGGAGTTCCGTAAAGTTGACGACCATCCGCAGTGGTTCCTGCAAGTCGTGCGTCAGGGCGTAGGCGAAATGCTGCAATTCGGCGTTGGTCTTCTGGAGGGCTTCCTCGGTCCGCTTGCGCTCCGTCACGTCCTCAATTGCCAGAAGGATCGCGCGCGCCTGCGCATTCGGATTGAACATCTCGCTCGCGTTGAGCAGCATCACCTTCCGCCCGACATGTTCAAATTCGTGCGTGACCTCGAAATCTCGAAACGTTGATCGCGCGGGAAGAATGTTCTCCAGCAGTTCGCGCAGCTTCGGAATATTCCATTGTCCATTCCCCAGATCGTAGATCAGCCTTGTTTCCGTGTCCTCCCGCGCGGCCTGGAACGTTTCATAGAACGCCCGGTTCGCTTGCACCACTTCCAGGTTCTGGTTCAGGATCACCAGAGGCTCGCGCACCGTTTCCACGATGGCCTGGGCAAAGTCGAGACCGCGCTTGGATGCGTCGATATCTATCAGCATCAGCACGGCGCCGTCGGTCTTGCCATCCACGCCCACGGAGGGAAAGATGCGCAAGGAGTACCAGCGGCCATGCTCGTCGCGGATAGCGCGGGGGTTGCGATTGCCGCCTTCCATCGCATCCAGAAGCATTCGCCGAAGGTCGGGCAGTTCGATTCTGGGCTGAAGATCCGTGACCAACCTGCCGACGTCGGACGCGATCAGATTGAGCACGGGTTCCATGGCGCGGGTAAAGCGCCGGATGCGCAGGTCGCGCCCCACCATGATGAGGGGTATGCTGATGCTTTCGAGAAGATTGGCCAGGTCCCGGTTGACTCTGCTGAACTCCGTGTTGCTCGTCTTCAGCTCTTCGTTGAGCGTGTTCAGCTCTTCGTTGGCCGATTCCAGCTCCTCTTGCGCGGTTTCCAGTTCCTCGTTGCCCGCCTGCGCCTCTTCGTTCGACGCCCTGAGTTCTTCCAGAGTGGCCGCATGGTCCTCAACGATCGATTGCAGGAACTCCTTGTTCGCGACAATCTCGTTCCGTAGGCGGGCGCTCACACCTTTGCCCGTGGCATCTGGCTTGCGCTTCCCGCGCACGCTACCCTTCGGTTCGACGTCCTCGAACAGAACCACGAAGTAGCGCTCCGTGGAAGGGGACGCGCCTTTGAACGGGACTACCTTGATTGCGACATCCTGTACCTTGCCGCCGCTTTCAATTCGAAAGCCGTCTGCCCTGGCCGCCGCGTTCGTTCGTCTGGCCGCCTGGACTGCCTTACCGAGACCCGCAATCAGGCCCTCACGCGCCATTCGCAGAAGATTGCTGGTCGGTTCGCCAGGCGAAAGCTCCAGGTACGGAGCAGTGCGGCCCCGGACCTGAACGATGTTCATGTCACCGTCGATGATGACTCCGGGCGGAGCGTGCTCAGCCAGAACCAACCGGTCGGCTTCCCTCTGCACATCCAGCCCGGCGCCGCCCTCCTTGACTCTTTCCCGTACGCTTACCCGGCTTTCGCCGCGCCGTGCTTCACCGAGTGGAGGCCGCGTGCTGCCTGCCGGCCGCATGCAATAGATGTTGTGGGTTGTCTCCAAGTGATGGAACGACTCTGACAGCGTCCCGATACTCTCCGACGGTCCCAGAGCCAGAAAGCCTTCTGGCTTGAGGGCGTAATGCAAGATTGACAACACCTTCCGCTGCAGCACCGCTCCAAGGTAGATCAGCACATTACAGCAACTGATGAAGTCCAGCTTGGAAAACGGCGGGTCTTGCGCCAAATTGTGTCTGGCGAAGACGCAAACTTCGCGAACGGATTTCGCAATCTGATACCCGTGTTCCGAGCGGGTGAAAAAGCGGGCTAGGCGTGGCGCCGGAATATGGCCCACGGAGGCCTCCGTATACACGCCGGCGCGGGCCTTTTCGATCGCCTTTTCGCTGATATCGGTGGCAAAAACCTCGAACGGAACGCTGAGTCCCGCGTCCCCCATGAATTCGAACAAGCAAATAGCGATCGAATACGCCTCTTCGCCCGTGGCGCACCCAGGCACCCAGATCCGAATGGGATCGTCCGGCGCCCTATTCTCAAACAACGCGGGAAGAAGCGTCTGCTTCAAGTCTTCAAACAGCGATGGTTCCCGAAAGAATGCGGTTACGGTGACAAACAGGCTCTCGCATAAGGCGTTTGCCTCTTCCTGGTTCCGCTCCAGGTCGTTGCCGTATTCCGCCGGGGTTTCAAATCCGCGGAGGACCATGCGCCGCTTGATGCGCCGTTCGATAGTGCTGTGCTTGTAATGGGTGAAGTCGACCCCGGTGGCGATGCGCACCAACCCGAGTATTCTGGTCAGCTCCGCATCCGCGGATTCAATCACGTTTTGATCTTCGATGGAATCGCGCGAGACAGCCGCGAGTTGCCGCGCGATTCCAGCCGGCGGCAGCGCGTAATCCACCACTCCCGCCGCAATGGCGCTTCTCGGCATGCCATCGAATTTAGCGGTTTCCATGTTCTGGGCGAAAGTGATTCCGCCGGCTGCCTTGATCGCCTGGAGACCCAGCGTCCCATCGGATGCGGTCCCCGACAGAACAACCCCGACGGCTGCACGTCCCCGGTCTGCCGCGAGCGCGCGGAAGAACGAATCGATCGGCAAGTTGCGGGCGTTTTCCGGCCGAGCGAGGCAAAGAATGACTCCGTCGGCAATACTCAAATTCCGTTGTGGCGCAATCACGTAAACGTGATTGGCCAGAGCGCGGATTTCGCGGTTCACTTCCGAAACGGGCATTTTAGTTGCCTTGGAAAGCAACTCCGCCAAACGGCTCTCGTGCGCTGGATCGAGGTGTTGAATCAGGACGAAAGCCATGCCCGTATCGTCCGGCAGATGGCTGAGCAACTCCGTGAACGCTTCGAGTCCGCCGGCGGAGGCGCCAATGCCAACAACGGTGGGCCGCGCGCCGACCGTTGGGCCTTCGTCCGCGGCCGGCGGCGCGAGGGGCGCCGCCGCAATGGTCCTCATGGCCGCCGGCCGTTTCCCGGTCAATGCCGCTCGCCGCGTTGGCGGACGCGAGTCGATCTCTTGCGCGGGATGCGCGATCACGCTTGGCCTACCACTGCCGGTCTTCTTCACCAGATGACACCATTGCCTTTCGCCTTGTGCGCCAGCGCCGGCTCACGATCCGGGTGGTTGGCGGTAAGCCAGCCGTCTGAATTGTAACGCCGTCTCAACCTCGCGGGGATTCGCGAGGCTCGTCTCATTGCATTCAGGAGGGGACCGGGCCTGCAAGCAGGCTCTTGATTACCGTGCCGATCTCCATAAACTGATCCAGACCGCAAGGCTTGGTGACGAAGCGCGCCACCCCAAGATCCGCGAGCAAAGATTGGTCGCGCCGGGATTGCGACGAACTCCACACGCAAACCGCGATGCCCGCCAGGTGCCCGGCTGCCCGAATTTCGTGCAAGATGTCCTCGCCGGTATACTTGGACAGGCTTAAATCCACCAGGATCAAGTCGGGAATTGCCGCTTCGGCATAGACCCCCTGCCGGCGGATGTAGGCCAGGGCCTGATGGCCGTTGGACAAGTGGGTCAGTTCGAACCGGAGACCTTGCTTCTTCAATGCCCTGTCTAGAAGGAAGACGTCCGAGGGGTTATCCTCGATCACCACGATGCGGGCTGCGGGGGCGGCCGAAGCCGGTTTCAGGCCCTCTCCTAATCGGACTCTCATTGCGACTGCTCCTTCATCATTCCACAGTTGAGGCCGGCGACGTTTGAAACGACGCCTCGCGGGCCCTTACGATAAACCGTTTGGGCGCCGGCCCAAGGTAGTAAAAGGGGTAGCAAGTTACCAGCGTCAGCGCGTTCTCGGATGAGGGCGCCAGTACCCCAACGTTATTCGGATCGACAACGCGAAGAGACTCGACCACATATCTGAAATCCCCATTTAACGTGGAGAGCCGAATCTCATCCTTGATCTTCAGATCCTTCAGCGGACGAAAGAAAGTGTCCCGGTGACCTGAGATCCCCACATTGCCGGGTTGTCCCGGTAGCGCCGTGCCGGGGATGTGTCCCACTCCGCGCCGCAGCGTAGTCTGGCCTATGCCTTCCACGACCACCGTGGAGAGGCGGAGACGCGGGATCTCAATGCGTCCGATCAGACCGTTGCTCGCGACTGCCGCCGCGGAGGACGTTAGTCGAGCGCTTCCCTGGCTCGCCGCCAGCCTATCGCGGAACAGCCGGTCAAGGTCTCTGCTCTCGCGCCTTTGGAAAATCCAAGCGTCCGCCAGGGCGAGTCCGCAGTAGCCTAGCAGCAAGAGCGCGCAGACAAAGAGCCCACGCCGGGCCGTCTTCAGAAGCCGCCTGAGCGGTCTTTCCCCAGACACAAACCTCACTTGGCGCCTTTTTCTTCAACCGGCGGCTCGCCGCCTGCTATGTAGCCGGCCCTCGCCCGCACAGTCAGTTTTTCGCCGCTCTTTGCACGGGCATTTACCTGGATGGCGCGATAAGCGCCATCACGCGCCGGGCTGGCGGGAACGTATCCGACGGTGTATTGATGCCGAATGTCCCGGGCGATGCGCTCGCAGATGGCTACCACTTCGTTGGCCTGGTTGGGGAAGAAGGCTTCGCCGCCCGTCTCCCGGGCCAATCGGCTGAGCACGCGTGGGTTTCGGTCCGGATCCGCTTCGTCGAACAGACCGACGGTGTAGATCACGGCGTTCGATTGCCCGGCCATCTTCATGACATCGCTCAAGCTTCGCGCGCTCGCGTTGTCGCCCCCGTCACTAAGCACGATCAGCGCTTTCCTGTCGCGGCTGCCTGCCCGCAATTCCTCTATCGCCCGGGCCGTTGCATCATAAAGGGCCGTCTGGCCCCCGGCAGGCGTCGCGATGGCGCCCTGCAGCTCGGCGGCGTTATTTGTAAATCGAGTTGTTCCGCGCAGGCCCATGGAGACTATCTCGTTGAAGTTGACGACGAACATTTCGTCGTCGGGATTGCTGGACCGGACGAACGTCCGGGTGGCGGCGGATATCTCGGCGAGTTTCGGCAGCATGGTGGTGCTGTGGTCGATCACCAGTCCCACTGTCACCGGCATATCTTCGTTGCGGAAGAGCCGGATGCTTTGCGGAACGCCGTTCTCATAAACCGTGAAATCCCGCTCACCCAGATTGGAAACAAAGCCGCCTTGCCGGTTGGTCACCGTAGCATGCAATACCACCAAGGCAACGTCCACCGAGATTCGGAAAGATTCCGAGGCCTGATCTGGCCCCGCGGGCGGCGTCGCTTGAGGCCCGGCGTTGCCCGCCAGGGTAACCAAGAGAAGGGCCGGAAGTGCGACTGCCTTAGCCAGTCTACGCTCGCCGGTCCACCTCTGCCACCGCCTCATAGCCGCTCTCCTTCTGAAATCGCCAAAGCCATCACCCCCGCGCGCGCCGGAAAAAGTCGCGCGGGGCACGCGGGCAATGTTTACATGGTGCGCTTCTGCACCAGTCCGAGGGTCCACGCACCGCCCAAAGCAAGCAACCCGAGCAGGGCGATCAATGGGAACGCACTCGCGGTTTTCGGCAGCGCGGTGGCGGTCTTCGGGAGTTCCGCGCTCGCTACCAATTCGTTCGCCGGCGGCGGGGTCACCACTTGGGCGAGTTCCACTTCTTCTCCGGTGGGCTGAATCGCCATAACCGGCGCCTGCCTCAACCGCATGATTTCCGGTTCGGTGGCCGCCATTATCCGCTTATCGACTTCGAGCGGCAGGTTATCCGGCGTATAGAGAACGACCGTGTTGGTCGCCTTGGCCAGCGCCACGGCTACCGCCTTCGGGTACACAAATTCCTCGCCCCAATTGCGGCCGGGATAGAACCATGCCCGGATCGCTTCGGGCTGGCCTACCGCGCGCTCCCGGAAAGTGACCACGGTCTTGTCGGTCGCCTGGAGGCGATAGTTCGGGATCGCCAGAATGGTGGCGTAGACTTGCGTTTCGTCTTCGTTGAAGATCTGGACAATGTGGCGATCGCTCTGCGAGTCCAGCATCTTGAACACATAGGTGCCGGCCGGCAATACGCCCCATCCCTTGAGGTGGACTCCGGGAATCTCCACAGGCCCGCTGAAAGTCATTACGGTCTTCCTGTTCCAGTCGTCTGCCCTTGCCGCCGGCGAAAATGCCACGCCCATCAGCGCCAGGCAAAACGCGGATGTCATTACCGTTTTCAAATTACTCATTGAGTGCTTCTCCTCCACTTTGGAACTTGTGCGACCGGCTCTGCGCTCCGCCAGGCAATAGCCGCCAGATCCGGGCTGTCCGATCGCGTACGGCGGGCAAGATGCACTTCAAGGTCCGTCCCGCTCCAATGCGCGGATAACACGGTTTTGATGCCTCTCCAGCGCTTTGCTTGCTGCGTTTTAGGACAGGCGGGCCAACTTCGAGGGAGGTATCTTCCATGGCCGGACGAACCGCTTGGGATATTGGCGCATGCAGCTCTTGCCGCCGCGAAATGCAGGATTTGTAACCGCTGGCGCTGCCAGGATGAACCGGGAGACCGGACCCTCGGCTGACTCACTCACGTTCGATTTCGCCGGTAAACCCAATCCTTCGGGCTTCCTGGCGGATAGCAGGGGAAAACTGTTCCGCGACAACGATGGTCAACACTTCACTCCACGGAATCAGGAGGCTGAACCGCTCCACGGCGGCATCCGGCGTCTGCTTGTCCGCGGTCAATTCGATCCATACGCCCCTGACGTCCTCGGAATCGAGGACCGTGGCGAACAGTATGTGGCTTTCGTCCACTCCGCGAATCTCCGCGTGCGAATTTCCGTAGCGCGTAAACATCTTCACGCCATGCAGATTTGCCCACGTCTGCTTGACTACGATCGCTATGCTGGAGGCTTTGTCAATGTGCATTATGTTTATCGGTCATTCCCTTTGTGGACTTGCGCCGGCGTATCCCGGCAATCATCCACCAGATCGCCCCGTCGCGTGCGCGCTGAGCCGGCGAACTGTTTCCGGGTATCTTCCCCTTGATCCCGATTCATGTTGCCTCTGCAAAATGAAGATGAGCGCGGGAGGTTGTCTACTGGAGTCGCCCCATCATGAACCACGCGGCCACGGCCAGCAACACAACTCCGAGCGCTCCGCTAGGGTAGTAGCCCCAACGCCGGCTATAAGGCCATGTAGGCGCCAATACGAACACCAGCGCCACCAGTAATACGAGCAGCAGCATCGTCCTCTTCCTTCCAATTAGCCGGTTCAGCCCGTCTCAGGCACGTTTCCTGCCGTTCGGTCTTAAGGCCTTTATGGGCTGTAGCTGGAAGCGTCGGCTCATTTGGCCTCCCGAGTCGGTCAAACGTGCACCCCGAAATGCAACTTCTGCACTTGCGCCCGGACTTTTGCCTCGAAATTCCTGCCACGCTACGCGCCAAAAGCGTGGCCGGGAGCGTGCATAGGCAAAGCGCGATATGTCATTCGCCGCCAGGCAGCGTCTCTCACTCCTGGCAATTTCCGCTTAAGGAGGCAGCAGTGAACAAAACGTTTGGGATGTTGTTAATTGTGGTCGGCCTATTGGGCCTTGTCCTTGGAGGTGTCTCGTACACCACTAGTGAAAAGCTCGTCGATATTGGGCCGATTCACGCCACTCACGATACGACGCACACCATGCCGTGGGCTCCCATTGCGGGCGTGGTGGCCCTGGCCGCCGGCATCGTGATGGTGGTTGTGGATCGGAAGCGGCTAGCCTGACCGCCGCCCAGAAGCGACTGGCCGCCTGCGTGCACAGTAGCAGCTGAACTTTAGAAAGATGATTACGATGCAATTCGTTCGAACCACCGCCGCCGCTGGCCTGTTTCTGCTTCTCTCGGCAACGGCTCCGATGTACGCCCAACCCGACAAGAAGACTGAAAAGCAGGGCAACGCGGAAAAGCAAAAGGGAGAATCCGCCGCACGGCAACCCGCGCAACGGCAGCAAGCCCAACCGCAGCAACGGCAGCAGTCTCAACAGCAGCAGCGGCAGCAGGCCGCCCAGCCTCAGCAGCGGCAGCAGCCTCAGCAGGCGCAGCGGCAGCAGTCGCAGCAGATGCAACGGCAGCAGTCTCAGCAGATGCAGCGGCAGCAGTCCCCGCAGATGCAACGGCAGCAGGCCGTTCAGCAGCAACGGATGCAACCCCAACCGGTGCAACGGCAGCAGGCGGTCGCGTGGCAACAGCAACGCGGCTGGCTAACGCAGGGCGCCTGGCAGGGAAATCGTTCCTGGCAATTGGGCCGCGCTCAGCAGTGGGATCGCGAGCACCGCGACTGGATGCAGCGTGGCGGCTACGGGGGCTACTACATCCCCCAGTCGATCTTTAGCATAAGCTTCGGAAGGCAACACTGGTTCCGCATCAGCAGCCGCCCCACGATGTACATGGGATATCCTCGCTTCCAGTATGGCGGCTATTCGTTCCTGCTCCTCGATCCGTGGCCGGAATACTGGCAGGAGAACTGGTACCAGAACGACCAAGTCTACGTTGACTATGACGATGGCTACTACCTTTACAACCGAAGGTATCCGAGCGTCAGACTCGCCATTACAGTTGCGATGTAATCGAGTCTGCTGACCGCTTTTGAGGGCTCCCGCGGGCGGGTTAGGCGGCCTGCCTGCGCATCGAGCCCTCATCGGCCCTGACTCGCCGCTTCGATACCGCCTGGGTTCATGTAACTCGAAGGGAGAAGAAAGATGCTTTGGACAATCTGTGTAATTCTTTTCGTCTTGTGGGCTTTGGGATTGGCAACTGCCTACACCGCCGGCGGGCTGATTCACGTGTTATTGGTGATTGCCGTGATAGTGCTGCTCGTGCGCCTGATTCAGGGACGGCGTATTACGGGTTAGCTCCGCCAACTGAGAAACGTCTGATCGGGGGTCGCGGCCGTACTTCTCCCGGCATTCCGCGGAACGATGCGCGAGTCGCTCCGCGAGTGGGCAGCGGATTGCTGTTTGGCACGCTAGGAGAGTAAGTGACATGCCTTTGATAAACATTGTTATTGCGCTGGTGATAAGTGGCGTGGCGTTGTGGCTGATCAATAACTACATTCCCATGGCCTCCGGCATTAAGACCATCCTGAATGTAGTGGTAGTAGTCGCGACGTGCGTTTGGGTGCTCCAGGCTTTTGGGCTATGGAGCAGGGTAACCTCATACAGGTTCATGCAATAGATGCGTGCGCGCTTCGTGGCCATCCCAATGACGCTCTTGAATACCGTTCTGCTGTTCGCGCTTCCGGCTGCCTGCTGCGCTCAAGCCGTGGAACCGTTGGATCTTGGGGGAAAGCTCCGTTTCCATGGGGAAACCGTTTACAGCGCGAAAGCGATCTTGGGCTCTGCCGCATACGCCGGAATCCTCCATTGGGCTGACGTCCCCAGGGAGTGGGGACAGGGAGCCGGCGGTTACGGGAAGCGGCTTGCCTCGAACCTCGGAGGCTCCGCCATTCACGGCGTGCTTGCTTTCGGTCTCGATTCCACGCTACGCCAGGACCCGCGATATTTTGCGTCCGGCGATTCGGGATTCTGGCGCAAGACCGCTCACGCGCTCCGCGGGACTATCCTGACGCGCACCGACAGCGGCGGGGAAACCTTGTCCACATGGCGCTTGGGCAGTGCGTACGGCGCCGCCTTCCTTTCGAACCAGTGGTATCCGGACCGTGTGAATACAGTCCGTCTTGGCGTAGCGCAGGGGACCTTACAACTTGGGTTCGATTTCCTCAATAATCTGGCCTCCGAGTTTTGGCCCCGCCACAGAAATCCATGAACGTAGATCGATCCCTCGCCGAAAGGGTCAGACCATGAGTTTGCATATCGAAGAGCGGGAACGCGATGGCATCGTCATCCTCGACTTGAAGGGTCCTCTTACGCTGGGCCATGGGGATCTGGAATTGCGCGACCGGCTGCCTGCGCTGCATCAATCCGGCAAGGTGAATATCGTGTTGAACCTCAAAGACGTCACTGAAATTGACAGCACTGGACTGGGAACCTTGGTGTTTGGACTTGCAAGGCTGCGCAAAGCGGGTGGGCGGCTCGCGCTGGCGAACCTCAACCGTTCGCACATGGGCCTGTTCCTATTGACCAAGCTGGCCGTTGCCTTTGAGTTCTTCGACGACGAGCAGGAGGCGGTGAATAGCTTCTTCCCGGATCGCGCGGTAAAGACATTTGACATCCTGGACTTCGTCGAACGCGCCAACGTACAAGGTTTGGCTGACCCCGCTTGCTAAAATATATGTCGATGCCTCGGGCGCCTAAAGTTTCGGGACGTGTTCTCATCGTGGACGATGACGAACGCCAGCGCGCCGCGATGGCGGACATGCTCGCGGGTAGCGGCTTTGAGGCTCAGTTTGCGGCTGATGGCCAGGAGGCGCTCGAACGGCTCACCAGCTTCAGCGCGGACGTCATCGTGTCGGATCTGGTCATGCCGCGAATGGACGGCTTTGAACTGCTCCGGCGCCTGAAAGACAGCGGCGACGTCACCCCTACCATCGCGCTCACCGGCTTCGGCAGCATGGAAAAGGCGCTGTCCGCCATTCATGACCTCAAGGCGTTCTGGTTCCTGGAGAAGCCCGTGGAGCCTCGCTCCTTCAAGGCTCTTCTGGAACGTGCGATTCGATACAAGAGGAGCCTGCAGAAGGCCGACGAACTCAAGCGCGACCTGAGCCTTCGCGGCGTGCTCGGCGATCTCGTGGGAAGTTCGCCTGCCATGCAGCAGATCTTCTCGCTCATCCGCCAGGTGGCGCCCACTTCGGCGCCCGTATTGATCTGCGGAGAGAGCGGAACCGGTAAGGAACTGGTCGCGCGGGAGATCCACAATTACAGCCCCCGCGGCGATGGACCTTTTGTCGCGATTAACGCGGCTGCCCTGCCCGATACTCTGATTGAGAGCGAGTTGTTCGGCCACGAGAAAGGCGCCTTCACCGGGGCCATGGAGCGCTCCGCGGGCTGCTTTGAACAGGCTCACGGCGGCACTATATTCCTCGATGAGATCGGCGAAATGCCGCAATCGACGCAGCCAAAGCTCCTGAGAGTTCTGGAGGACCTGCGCGTGCGGCGCCTTGGCGGTAAGTGCGAAATCCCGGTGGATGCGCGCGTGCTTGCCGCTACCAGCCAATCCCTGGGAACGCACCTGAGGGAAGAACTCTATTACCGCTTGAGCGTCTTCCAGATCGTGATTCCGCCGCTGCGTGAGCGCAAGGAAGATATTCCATTTATTGCCGAAGCGCTGCTGCAGAACCTGAACAAGAAGCACGGCACGCGCGTTACGGGGCTTGATGCCGACGTGCTTGACCTTCTTCATCGATACGATTGGCCCGGCAATGTGCGCGAACTCCGTAACGTTCTTGAGCGAGCCGCAATCGTCACGGGCGTGGGTCCGGTTCGGATGAAGGACCTCCCGTCCCCCGCCTTCGGCCCGGGCTCGCGCCACGCTGCTCAACAGCCCCCGGTCCCCGACGGTTCCATCACCCTGCAACCCGGCCAGCCGCTCATGAAGCTCGAAGAGGCCTATATCAAGCTCACCCTCGATCACGTTCGCGGCAATCGCAAACTAGCCGCCGAAATGTTGGGGATCAGCCTGCGGACTCTGCAGAACCGCATCGCCATCATGCGCGATGAGGCAAAAGCGGCAACGTCCGACTAGTGATCGAACTCCAATAAGGACCAACGGCCGCCCCGCTCATACACAGTCACTTGGGGCTCGTGGGGGCCGCGTTGCGGGCGACGGGTTTGGGAGAAAGCAATTCGTTGATCTCCTTCAGCAGAGCCGCGGCCAGGGCGACCACCAGTGGGCCCAGTATGATCCCCAGCGGACCGAACGCGTAGACGCCGCCAATTGCGGCCAGCGCGATGAGCACGGGATGCTGCTTTCCGTGAGCCCCGACAACTAGCGGCCGCACCACGTTGTCTACCGAACCCACCACCAGGGAGCCCCAAAGGAAAAGCAGGATCGCTTGCCAATAAGATCCAAGGAACAGGAAAGCGATCACGACCGGGACCCACACCAGGGGCGTTCCAATCACCGGAATTATCGAGGCCAGGCCACCCACCGCGCCCCAGAGCGCAGGCGACCGGAGGCCTACAAACCAAAACCCTAAACCGAGGAACAGCCCTTGCCCCACGGCGGCGGCGAACACGCCGTTCACGTTCGCTATCACGGAATCCTTCATCGCCTGCATAATGCTTGCCGCAACGCGGGGTTCGATCGGTGCCAAGCCGACGAGCCGGCCCACCCACTCATCTCCATACCTAAGCAGGAAATAGAGGAAGACAGTCACAAGCAGGCCGGTGATCAGAACGGTTGTCAACCCGCCAACGGCGGCGCCGATGTTATTCAGCAGATAGCCGCTGGCGGATTTCATCCGATCAATCAGTTCCGTCCGGATCGCCGCCTTGTTGAGAGGCAGCCGCTTCGCCAACATATCCACCGCACGGTCGGAGGTGTGGGTCACCAGTGCGGGCCAGCCCCCCGCCTCCAGGGACCGCTGGCTAAGCGCGTCGTAAGCGGCTGCCAGTTCCCGAGTGATCGTAAACCCCGCAAAGGCCAACGTGAGTCCCGCCACTAGGACAGTAGCGAAGGTGGTGAGGAAGGCGGCCAGCCAGGGCCGGTGAGTCCTACGGCTGAGGCGCTCCCTGACGGGATTCATCACAATCGCAAGAACCGATGCCAGGATGAACGAAGTGAGAAACGGCCACGCCACCCGTATGAGGAATGGCAGGAGCGCAGTCAGCGCTAAGGCGAGAAATATCAGAGGTCGTCGTTGCCGCATCCAGTAAGAGCTCCCGCGCCGGCGTTCCCAACTTACTCCAGCTATCCGGTCAATCGTTAGGGCATGCCCCTTTACAGCCAAGCAGTTACTCTGCCACTGAGGTCAGATGCCGGATTGCGGGCGGGCCAGGCGCCTGCCTCCCGCGCTGTCCCGGCAAATCTCGCATCTCAGGTGCAGTCTTTGCATCCAGGCTCCGGCAATTCTTCGTAAACGCCATGCCACCTGGCGCTTTCAGCCTTTACACGGGGGCATTCCGCTCTGGACCATCCCGTGCATAGGGCTATAGAAGGCTCACTGGGCAAAGACGTGGCCATGCCTCCAAGAGACTCGTGAACCAAAACGCTCTGTTGATCAAATGCCGCAATGCGACGCAATACGGGCGCTGCCGACCGGAACTTCCGGGCCGGAGCGAAATCTCCCTGAGAGCCTTTCGCTCATACCCGGCGAAACGAACCCGTCGCGGGTTGCCGCTACCGGAGGCCTTCCGTGTTAGTTAGAACGGTCGCCGCGGCGGAAGATGCCATCGAGTGGTTTGGCGGGCTCAGTCTGTTTACCGGCCGGGCTGTTCGGGAGTTATTCCGGAGGCCGTTCGAGTTCACCGAGGTCCTGAAGCAGGTCTTCGAGATCGGCTGGCGGTCCGCTCCGCTGATTATTCTCTCCGGGCTTGCCGTAGGCGCCGTGCTGTCCATGCACACACGGTCCACCCTCGAACGATTCGGGGCGGTATCGATGATCCCGACCGCTCTCGCCTTCGCTCTAGTGACGGAGACCGGCCCGTTGATTACCGGCCTTCTGGTTTCGGGGCGCGTAGGCGCCGGCATTGGCGCGGAACTTGGCGGAATGCGCGTTACCGAGCAGATCGACGCGCTCGATTCGCTTGCCGTGGACTCTTTCAAATACCTGGTGGTCACGCGCGTTATGGCCTGCATCATCGCGTTGCCGCTCCTTACCGTCTTAATGAATCTGTCGGGGCTCTTGGGGGGATATCTTGCGGAGGCCGTCGTTTCAGGCGCCTCCTTCACTTTCTACTTCCGGTCCGCTTTCAACGGCTTGGCATTCTCCAATTACATTCCGCCCACCATCAAGACAGTTGTCTTCGGGCTCATCATCGGCTCGACCTCCGCCTATCTGGGATACAACGCAACGGGCGGGGCCGAAGGCGTCGGACGGGCGTCCACTCAGAGCGTCGTCCTCTCTTCCATATTCCTGATTGTGTGCAACGTCATTTTGGTGAAGTGCATCTTCTTCCTGTTTCCCGGGACGGCCTTATGACCGAAGAGCTTGAGGCTGGCCGAAAGAGCGGCAAGTGCGCAATCGAGTTCGCCTCGGTGTCTAAGGCTTTCGGTTCGCGCGTAGTTTTGAAAGACGTGTCGTTCTCGGTGGCCGAGGGAACCACATACGTCCTTTTGGGGCGGAGCGGCGCGGGAAAGAGCGTAACCCTGAAGCTGATTGACGGCCTCCTCAAAGCGGATTCCGGCACTGTGACCGTCAACGGCGAGGATATTGCGGCCCTCGAACACAGGGCCTTGGCCCAATCCAGAAAGCGAATTGGTTATCTGTTCCAAAGCGCGGCGCTGTTCGACTCCATCTCAGTCGGAGAAAACGTCGCCTTCCCGCTCCGCCGCCACACGAAAAAGCCGGACGCCGAGATTCGCAGCCAGGCGCAAGGTCTGCTGGAGCAAGTCGGCCTGGGTAAGGAGTACGACAGCATGCCCGGCGACCTTTCCGGCGGCATGCGGAAGCGCGCCGGGCTTGCCCGGGCTTTGGCCGTCGAACCGTCGCTGCTCCTTGTGGATGAGCCCAGCGCCGGGCTTGATCCTGTTACGTCGACGGAGATCGATGAACTTCTCATCGATATCAAAACGAACCGCCACGCCACGCTGGTCGTCGTTACCCACAATATCCAGAGCGCACGCCGCATTGCCGACCGGATGGCCTTTATCGACGAGGGCCGTTTGCTGGCCGAGGGAACGGTGAAAGAACTGGAACACAGTGAACATGAACTGGTTCAGGCTTTCATGAACTCCCACATGGGGGGATAACAATGAATCGAAATAAGAAGCTCATCGTGGGAATCTTCGTTGGCGGCTGCCTGTTGTTGTTTGGCGTGGGGCTGTTTCTTATTGGGGACAGTCAGCAGCTGTTCACGAAATCCTTCACGGTCTACGCCGACTTCGCGAAGATCACGGGAATACAGGATGGCGGGAAGGTCCGCGTGGCGGGCATGGACGCCGGGACGGTGACGAATATCGAAGTGCCTTCGCGGCCTGACACCCCCTTCCGGGTCCAGTTTCGAATTGTGGAGAAGTTGCACCCGCTTGTCAGGCAGGATTCAGTTGCAACAATCCAGACAGACGGCTTGCTTGGCAACAAGTATCTTCAGATCGACGCCGGCTCTCCGGACTCCCCGCTTGCGCGGGACAATTCGAAAATTGCATCCAAAGAGCCTTTCGAATGGAGCGACATCATGGATGAGATCAACGGAGTCGTCAAGGAGGTCAACGGCGTCGTAGCGGGCGTTAAGGACCAACTGGTTTCCACGTTGTCGCAAATCGAAGGCACGGCTCAGACCACCAATCTGTTGATTCACGATGCCGCCCCGAATGTGAAGAGCATCCTTGCATCCGCCGACAAGATCGGAGCGAACCTCCGGGAGATCGTCAGTGGCATTCAGGAAGGCCAGGGCACAATGGGCGCGCTGTTCAAAGACAAGGAGATGTATAGCAGCGTAAAACGCAGCATCGAGAAGGCTGAGGAAACCGTCGGGAATATTCGCGATACGTCCGCGAGCGCGAAAAAGATCGTGGGCAAAGTCGAGGTGAGCGACATTGTTCCCGAAGTGGAGCGAACCGTAAAGAACCTGCAGCAGATCACGGCGCGGGTTAAGGACGCGGTCGACACCTTCCAGTCCGCTGCCGGCGAAGGCGGCGTTGCCGAGAATTTACAGCGAACACTAGCAGATGCGCACGAAGCAATGTCCGATCTCTCGGACGATACCGAGGCCCTGAAGCATAACTTCCTGTTCCGGGGTTTCTTCAACAGCCGTGGGTTCTATGATCTGGCAGCCGTCACCGCGCCTGAATATCAGAGCCCTGCGTTTGCCAAAGGCTTCAAGAGGGAACGAGTCTGGATGGAAAGCGCGAATCTCTTCGCAAGAGACGCGAAGGGCGCGGAGGTACTCAGCGTCGAAGGCAAGGCCCGGCTTGATGAGGCGATGACGGCGCTATTGAAGTTCCCGCGAAACGGGCCGCTCATGGTGGAGGGATTCGCGGGCGAAGGAACGCCCTCTGAACGATACCTGCTGGGCCGTGCGCGCGCCGTTCGCGTTGAGACGTATCTTGTCACCCGATTTCACCTGCGCCCTGCCTACGTAGGCGTCATTTCCATGGGCGCCGAACTGCCTGACAAGGGGATCTCAGGCGGCTTCAAAGAGGGTGTGGGAATTGTCTCGTTTTACAAATAGGCCTGGAAGTTGGCGAACGGGGAGTTCGCCGCCAAGAGCCTGAGAGCTCGCAGCAGCCGCAACACGCCGATGGTGCGGCGTCTGTGGATTGGGCGCGTCGGGCGCTTGCCCGCGATGGGCATCTAGGAGACCACGATTATGATTGCATACGTTGGACAGATCGAAAGACAGACCTTGGAGAACACGTATTTCCGGCAGGTGCTGTTCACCGGCGAGCACTCGCAGCTTGTCGTGATGTGCCTGCGGCCGGGCGAAGACATTGGCGACGAGGTGCACGCGCACGTCGACCAGTTCTTCCGCATCGAAGAGGGGGAAGCCAAATTCGTCTTCAACGAGAAGGAGGAACACGTGGTGCGCGACGGAGATGCCGTGGTGGTTCCGGCCGGGACGTATCATAACGTGATCAACACGTCGAAGACCCGGGCGTTGAAGCTATATACGGTCTACTCGCCGCCGAACCACCCGGATAAGACGGTGCACAAGACCAAGGCCGAAGCGGAAGCCGCCGAAGCGCTGGAACATCGGTAGAGCGCAAAGTCACACCCCGCCACGCCAAGCGCCTGGAAACATAGCCGGGGCCGCGTCAGCGCTCCGGCTCTAGGCGGCAAAATCGATATGGCCGCGCCGCGGATCAGTGCTCACCAACTTCACCCGAAGCTGGTCGCCCACGTCCGCGCCTTGCTGGCCACGAATGAGCAGTCCCTCGGCGGGCGGGTCCAGCACGCGCACGAACACGCCCTTCGGCGTGACACCGGTCACCACGGCGGCAAAGCTCTCGCCGATCCGGGGTTGGAGCGCCACGGCCGCAATGCGCTTGCTCATCACCCGCTCCACTTTGCGCGCCGCGTCCTCCTTGAGGGTGCAGTTCCGTGCTATCGCTTCCAGTTGCTCGTCCGAATAGGGCGAGGGCCGCTTGGCCAGGACCGCCTTGATGAGCCGCTGCGTTACCGTATCGGCAAAGCGCCGGTTCGGCGCGGTCGAATGGGTGTAATCATGGGCAGCCAGCGCAAAGTGCCCCCGGTCCGCGTCGCCCGGCCGCGCGAAAACATACTCGCCGGGCCCCATCAGCTTGATCACGGCCAGCGAGAGATCCGCGTAATGCACACTGTCGGCCAGCTTTCTCTTCTGGAGAAAGACATTCAGGGCTCCTGAATCGGCTTCCGCCGGCAGCGTTTCGCCGTAGCGCGCCGCCAGTTCCACGATCCGCGGCCAGCGCTCCGGAGTGCGCACAACGCGCCGGATCGAGGGCGCGCCGGCGTTCATCAGCGTTCGCGCCATTACTCCGTTGGCGGCAACCATGAAGTTCTCGATCAGTTCGGTCGCCCGGTTCTTCCTGCGGACTCCGATTCCCTGTACGCGGCCGTCCGAAATGATCGCCTCAGTCTCGATGCGGTCGATGTTCAACGCGCCCAGTCTGTGCCGTTCGTCGAGGAGGAGTTGCGCCGCCCGATCCTGCAGCCTTAGCTGCGCCTCCAAATCCGCCGAATCGCGAATCTTCGCGGGTGCGCCGGAGGTCCCCTCAAGCCACGGTCCCACGGCATTGTAGGTCAACTGCGCCCGGTTGCGTACCAGGGCGCGATAAATGCTGGTGTCTGAAATCGAGCCGTCCGCGGCGACCACCATCTCTACCACCACCGCAAGCCTGTCGGCGGCCTCGTTCAAGGAGGTCAGGCCCGTGGACAGTTGCTCCGGCAACATCGAAAAGGTTCGAATGCCCGTGTAGACCGTCGTCGTTTGCTCCGCCGCGTGCCGGTCGATGGGGGATCCGATGGCCACGTCGGAATCCACATCGGCGATCCCGATCAGAATGCGAATTCCACCATTCACGCGTTCCGCGGCTTCGATCTGGTCCAAATCGCGCGACTCGTCGTTGTCGATGGAGGACCACGCCAGCGCCCGCAGGTCGCGCACTTCGCCGCCCGCGGCCTCCGCCGCCCGCGTCTTGAGCGCAGTCAGTTGCTCATCGACGCCCGGAGGGAAATCGGGATCGAAGCCCTCGTCGATCATCTCCTGGCGGGCGGCGGCAAAGAGATCAAATTCCGTATGCGGCATTGCAACCTAGCCTATCATCTGAACCTGGCAGCGCCGGTCCATCGCATCAACCGATGTATGCGGTCACGAACATAATGGCGGTCGCAATCAGCATCACAACCGCGCACGTCCACCCAAGCCAGCGAAGCAGCATCCCGTTCCGGCGCTCGCCCATAACGTCGGCCCTGCTGGTGAGTAGGACTACAAGGATGAGAAGAGGCGGCGCAAGCGCCCCGTTGAGCACCGCCGCCCAGAAGAGCATCTTGACGGCGTCCAGACCGGCGAAATCCAAGCCAAGGCCGAGCGCCATGGCAATCGCGATGACGGCATAGAAGCCGTGCGCGAGGGGGGGATGCACCTCCAGCGATCCCACCCAGTCAGCCGCTTCCGCGATGGCATAAGCGCAAGACCCGGCCAATACCGGGACCCCGAGCATGCCGGCTCCGATCAGACCCAGGCTGAAGAGCCAGTATGCGCCGGCGCCGGCCAGAGGGCGGAGAGCCTCGGCGGCATCTCGTGCCGTCGAAATCGAAGTCTTGCCATGCGCGTGCAGCGTGGCGGCCGCCGTGAGGATGATGAAGTACATCACCAGGTTCGAAAAGAACATGCCCGCGAGGACATCGTTGCGGGATCGCCGCAGTTCCCTCGCCGACGCGCCCTTACGCTGCTCGACGGTCGACCGGCCCAAGGCGACTTCCTGTTCCACTTCCTGGGCGGCCTGCCAAAAGAACAGGTATGGGGAGATGGTTGTTCCCAGGATGCCGACCAGCGTCGCCCAATACGCGGCGGACCACTCGACGCGTGGCAGTAGGGTCGACCGCAAGACGGCGGGCCAGTCCGGATGAGACAGAAATGCAGCGGCGATGTACGCGAACAAGGCCAGAGTGAGCCACTTGAAGATACGGGCAATGTTGCGATAGCTTGCCCAGAACAACAGCCCTACAAGAAGCAGCGCATACGCCGGCGTCCAATAAAGCGAATTGACGCCAGTCAACAGTTCCGTGACGTCAGCCATGCCTCCGAGATCGGCGGCGATGTTGACGATATTGGCGGTGACAAGCAGCCCACAAGCGCCCCACAGGATCCACCGCGGATAGCGCACCCGAATCACGCCTGCCAGCCCGAGTCCGGTGACCATGCCCAGGCGGGCGCACATGATCTGTACGGCGGCCATCAAAGGGAACGAGAAGAGCGCGGTCCACAGTGGCGTGTAGCCGAAGGACGCGCCGGTAACCGAATATGTCGAGATGCCGGATGGATCGTCATCCGCGGCGCCCGTCGTCAACCCGGGACCAAGGTCCGCAAAGAATCTGCGGAAGCGGCCCCGTAAGACGAATGCGCGCCTGCCAGCTTTGGCGCCCGGAGAGGTATGGCTCATCGGCCCAGGTTCATACCCGTGATTCTACAGCCCCGCAACTTCATGAGCACTTCGGTTTCCACCTCCCGCGCGCCGGCATGCACAATTTGCACCCGAGCATGCGAGATCAGCTGGCGGCGCCCGTCGCAACCCTGCTCAAACGCCGCCGAAGTCCTACCGCCGCAGCCGGTATCTGGGTGGCCATCAATCTGCTTTGAGTAATGCAGCCAGACACTTGGGGCTCTAGGCATAAATACCCTCGGTAATTGGCCGCCGCAGGAATGAATCGGGCACACGGAGCAGAGCATATGAAACCGAGTACGAACGATCAAGCAGCAGGCAAACTTCATGAAGCCAAGGGAAAGGTCAAGCAGGTGGCCGGCCAGCTCGTCGGCAACCCCGACTTAGAGGCAGCCGGCCTAGCCGAGAACCTGACGGGAAAAGCCCAAAAGAAACTCGGCCAAATTGAAAAAGTCTTCGAGCGTTAAGAAAGGAAACTCACAATGCTGATACTTATCATCCTGCTGGTGTTGCTTCTTGGCGGCGGCGGTGGATACTACGGCCATAGCCGCTGGGGTTATGGCGGCGGAGCGGGCGTGGGACTGGGCACAATTCTGATCATTCTGCTCCTGGTCTACATGCTTGGCGGTCTCCACTAAGCCGCTATGCAGAGGAGTATTCCATGTCATTTGGAATCTGCGTCATCGGCTTCCTGATCGCGATCGGCGGACTGGTCTACGGAGCTATGCTTCTTCACGTCACCGCGCATTGGATCGCAGTGGGCGCCATTGTACTGCTGGGCCTGGGGCTCGTGAAGGGTGTGCAGTCGACGCGGGGAAAAGACCCGTCGCAATAAGCAGCCACAAGCTCGTCTTCGTGGCGGCGCGGCGTTCAGGTTCACAAGGAATCTGTCGCGCTCACCTTCCGCCTGCTTCGCTACCACGCCCACCAACTGGTCGTCGAATCGACGCGCTTTGGCAGGGAGGAAGTGCGGTTCAATCCATACCACGCACCGGCCTATGGAAGACAGACTTGTGGACCCTGTTTGAACCTCGTGTGGGAATGATCGACGGGCTGTTTGCCGCCTTTCGGCGTAAAACTAGAATTTGGTGGACCTGGTGAGATTCGAACTCACGACCTCTTCCATGCCATGGAAGCGCGCTCCCAACTGCGCCACAGGCCCGCCTAGCGTGTTTTTTCAATATAGCACGCCGGCCGTGCGCGCGGAAATACGCTTGCTACGTGTGCTAACAATGAAATGATGCTCCAGCGACGCGCGCGCCTCGGAATGGCCTTGTTGCTGTGCGCGGTCTCCTTCGCCGGGAGCTCGTGCGCGGTTCGCCGGCGGGTCATCTCGCGGCTGGGCGCAAAGCCAAACCAGCCGCTGCTCACGGCCGATCCGGGCTCCCTCGTCGCTTATCTCAACCGGCAGTACGAAGCGGTGAAGAATTTCACCGCCACCGTGGATATGACGCCGGCTCTCGGCAGCGCCGAGGAAAATAAGGTCACCGAGTACAAAGACGTCCGCGCCTATATCCTCTTCCGAAAGCCCGCGGCCGTCCGCATCGTCGGCCTGTTCCCCGTGATCCGCACCACCGCATTCGACATGGTTTCCGATGGAGCGGATTTCAAGCTCTCCGTGCCTTCCAAGAATCGTTTCATCACCGGTTTGAATGCCGTCCAGACTCCCTCCGCCAACAGGCTCGAGAACCTGCGGCCGCAACACTTCGTGGATGCCCTGCTCGTCCCCCCGCCCGACCTCGATCGCGTCATGATCGAGAACTTCACCGACGAGGAGGACGCCTTCTTTATCCTGCATGAGGTGGAAGAAAAGAATGGAGCGCTGCTCCTGCGCCGCAACATATGGTTCAGCCGCGTCAACCTGACTATTGCGAGACAGATGATCTTCGACGATGCGGGGAATATCCTCAGCGATGCCCGCTATAGCGATTGGCAAAACTACAATAACGTTGGCTTCCCCAAACACATCGAGGTCAATAGACCGCGCGACGGCTACGGCCTGGTGGTGGATCTGGTGAAGATGGAAATCAACACGGGCGTGCCGGATGCTAAATTTGTATTGGACCAGCCGGCGGGTTCCACGTTGCAGGTTGTCGGGCGGCCCGCGGGCTCGGCGCCGGCCGGGTCGGCATCTCCGCCAAGAAAGTAGACTCGCGATTTAGTGACCGCAAAATTAGTCCTGGAAAACCTCAAGAACCGGCCCATGCGCACGCTACTCAGCGTGGCGCTCATCGCCGTGCCGGTCACCCTGATTCTGTGCCTGGTGGGTTTGAGCCACGGCATGCTCGAAGACACTCAGCGGCGAACGCGCGGCATCGGCGCCGACATCATCGTGAGGCCGCCTGCCAGTTCCTTCCTCGGGCTCAGCGGCGCGCCGATTTCACAAGGCTTCGTCGATTTCTTTCAGAAACAGCCGCATGTCAAGATGACGCTCGGCGTCGTGAACCAACCCGTCCAGGGCGTGACGCTCGGAGCTACGGGCATCGATCTGGCGAAATTCAGCGCCATGAGCGGTGGCTTCACGTTCCTCTCGGGCGGCCCCTTCCGGCAGCCGGATGACGTCATCATCGACGAGTACTACGCGGATGAGAAAGGCGCGAAGGTCGGCGACCATCTCAAGCTGCTGAACCAGACTTGGCGCGTGTGCGGCATCATCGCGAGCGGCAAGCTGGCCCGCATCGTTCTGCCGCTCGGCGTACTGCAGGAGTTGACCAGTAACCCCGGCAAGGTCAGCCAGATCTATATCAAGCTCGACAATCCAGCCAACACCCAACAAGTGATCCAGCAGTTAAAGAGCATGCCGGCTCTGCAGGATTACCCCATTTACTCCGTGGAGGAGTTCACTTCGCTGTTCAGCATAAATAATATCCCCGGCCTCAAGCAGTTCGTTTGGGTGATCATCTCGATCGGAGTCGCCATCGGCTTCGCGGTGGTATGCCTCTCGATGTACATGGCCGTCTTGCAGCGCACGCGCGAAATCGGCATCCTCAAATCGCTGGGCGGCTCCAACTGGTTTATTCTGAGGATCATTCTGGTCGAGGCCATGATCATGGGCATAGGCGGCACCATACTTGGCATCCTCTTGAGTTTCGGCGCGTACTGGCTGATCCACACCTTGGTTCCGGCGTCGATACAAATGGTGATCGTGCCCTCCTGGTGGCCGATTTCCCTCGCCATAACGCTCGTAGGAACGGCCTTCGGAGCGCTTTACCCTGGCCTCAAGGCCGCCCGGCATGACCCCATCGAGGCCCTGGCGTATGAATAAGAGCCCGATCATTCAGACGCGGGACCTTCGGAAGGTCTATCAGGTGGGCAAGGTGGATGTTCCGGCTCTGCGCGGGGTAGACCTGGCGGTTGCCCCCGGTGAGTTTCTCGCCATCGTGGGGCCATCCGGTTCGGGAAAATCCACGCTGTTCCACATCATCGGCGGTCTGACCCCGCCGACTTCCGGACAAGTCAGCGTGGCCGGCCAGGACCTGGCCTCAATGAGCGACGCTGACCGCACCAACCTGCGCAAGCGCACCGTCGGCTTCGTCTTTCAGAAGTTCAATTTGCTCCCGAACCTCACGGCGCGGGACAACATCGCCGTAGCCCGCTATATTGCCGGAATGGATTCGCGGCCGGACCCCGAGTTCGACGAACTCCTTCGGCTGCTCGGCATCAACGAGCGTCTGGACCACAAGCCCAGCGCGCTTTCGGGCGGCGAGCAGCAGCGTATCGCCATCGCGCGGGCCGTGGTCAACCGCCCTTCCATTCTTCTGGCGGACGAACCCACCGGCAACCTCGATACGGAGAACTCCAAAGCCGTTCTGGCGATCCTGCGCGACCTGAATCGCCGTCTTGGCCAGACCATCCTCATGATTACGCACAACCCCGAAGCAGCCGCCTACGGCCACCGGACGGTGCACATGAGAGACGGAAAGATTGTCTGAGTAACCGGGCACGCCAAAGAGGCTTCTGATAAAGTCCTGCGCAGACCGGGAGCCATGCGCCACTGGCTTCGCAAGGCCTTAGCTTCGGGGGTGGGGCATGCTTGAGTTTGCCCGGCGGCGTTTACTGAACTTGCCGCGCCAGTTCCAGCCGCCGCTGGCGCATCCACTGAAGCTTGCTCTGGTATTCCGAATACAGAGTGGAGAAGCCGGCCCACCAGTACCCGCCCACGAACAGCGCCAGGAACGGCAGCGCGAAGAAGTTCAATGTGCTGATGGCGAAGACCATCATCGTAACGAAGTAGCACCCTACCAGGATTTCTGCGTAAGGCAGCCATCCGCTCCGGCGGCGGTACTTCTTCGCTTCCAGGTTCACCTTGCGGTCGCCCAGGGCGTACTTCGGCGTGCGCGCGAACGCAGTTTGCACTCCGAACAGGGCCTCCAGGACCGCGCGCGTGTTGACGATCGTCAGCCCCACGCCGACAGCGATCAGCATGGGCAGCAGCATGATCGACCGCTTCAGATCTTTCGGATATAGTTCGCGGTGAGCCACCACGTAGAACGCCGAGATCGACCAGAACGAAGCCGCGATGAGCGGCAAATCCAGGAAGACCATCTGCCACACGCCCATGTAGAACCGCACGATCATCACGGGCAGCATCAGCGCCGAAACTACGATCATCAGCGGATAGGAAATATTCGGCGTGAGGTGGAGAATCGCTTCCGCCTTCACCCGCCCCGGAATGTCGGCCTTCCAAATGGCGGGCAGCAACTTCTTAGCCACCTGCGTCAGGCCCTTGGCCCAACGCGCCTGCTGCACTTGGAAGCCGTGCATCTCCACCGGCAGTTCCGAGGGGCAATCGAGCCCCGGCAGATACGCGAAACGCCAGCCCTTGAGTTGCGCCCTGTAGCTCAGGTCGGAATCTTCGGTGAGCGTATCGTGCTGCCAGCCGCCGGCGTCGGCGATCATCGACGTGCGGAGAATTCCTGCCGTTCCGTTGAAGTTGAAGAAGTAACCCGCCCGCGAACGTGCCCCGTGCTCCAGAATGAAGTGGCCGTCGAGCAGCATGGCTTCCACTTCGGTCAGGAAGCTGTAATCGCGGTTCATGTAGCTCCACCGCGTCTGCACCACGCCGATGCCGGGGTCCGTGAAGAAGTGAATCGTCTTATGCAGAAACTCGGCGGGCGGGCAGAAATCCGCGTCGAAGACGGCTACAAACTCGCCCGTCGCTGTTTCAAGTCCCGCTTGCAGCGCGCCCGCTTTGTACCCATGCCGGTTATCCCGGTGATGGTATTCAATCGGGTAGCCCATGTTCTTGTAACGCTCCACTAGGGCCTCGGCGAACGGAGCCGTTTCGTCGGTGGAATCGTCCAGAACCTGGATTTGCAGCAGTTCCTTCGGGTATTCGATTTTGACGACTTCCTCAATCAGCCGTTCCACCACGTAGCGTTCGTTATATAGAGGAAGCTGAATCGTGACCGGCGGCAAATGTTCGAAACGTTTTGCGGGTTCCCCCAGGGCCTTCGCGCGGTGTTTGAAATAGGTCCGGATCGTCTCGAAACGATGGATGCCGTACACCGACAGAATGATGAGGATCCCGAAATAGGGAATCATCATCGCCCAATCGAACCACGCGAGTTGGTGGATTCCGGCAAACGTATCGTCGAACAGTGCCTGGGTGAGACGTTGAGTGGGAGTGCGCGTCACGAGGAACGCTATAGGCAAATCGAACATATGAAAGACCCCTGCGGCAGCGGTCCGCCGGGGCGGCAACTCTATTTTGGGGACGAAAGTACAATTCTAACAGAGCCCGCCCCGCCGGTCGAGACGTAATCGGCCGGTCAGTCCGTATTGTGTTGAAAAAGCCTACACTTGTCGGAGCTGCCGTTAGTCTTCGTCCGCCTGTGACGAGAGTTGCGTGACCACCGAAAGATCCTCCAGCGTGGTGACGTCGCCGGTCACGGTATTCGCCGTGACGATTTCGCGCAGCAGCCGCCGCATGATCTTTCCGCTGCGGGTCTTCGGAAGCGCATCGGCGAACCGGATTTGCTCCGGCTTGGCGAACCCGCCGATTTCGTGCGCCACCCACTTGCGAAGCTCCTCGGCCAATTTCGGGCGGTCCCAGGAGCCTTTCTTCAGGGTCACAAAACAGGCCACAGCCTGCCCGGTGATCTCATGCGGCTTGCCGACCACGGCCGCCTCGGCCACTGCCGGATGGCGCACCAGCGCCGATTCCACTTCCATGGTGCTCAGGCGGTGGCCGCTGACGTTCATCACGTCATCCACGCGCCCCAGAATCCAGAAGTAGCCGTCCTGATCCATGCGCGCCGCGTCGCCCGTCATATAGGAGCCGTGGATGCGTTCCCAATACTGCGAGCGGTAGCGCTCCGGGTCGCGCCAGAGCGTGCGAGCCATGCTCGGCCACGGCCTGCGAATCACCAGGTACCCTTCCTGGCCTGTTTCCCGCGTCTTCCCCGAAAGATCCACCACCTCGGGCAGTATGCCCGGAAGGGGGAGCGAGGCCGAACCCGGTTTGAGCGGAACCGCGCCGGGCATCGGGGCAATAAGAATCGCTCCGGTTTCGGTCTGCCACCAGGTGTCCACTATCGGGCAGCGCTCTTTGCCGATCGTCTTGTAATACCATTCCCACGCCGCCGGGTTGATCGGCTCGCCGACCGACCCGAGCAGCCGCAGGCTCGACATATCGTGGCCGTTGGGCCACTGGTCGCCCTGGCGAATGAAAGAGCGGATGGCCGTCGGCGACGTATAGAAGATGCTGACGCGGTATTTCTCGATCAGCCTCCAGAAGCGGTCCGGTTGCGGGAAATCGGGCGCGCCTTCATACATAACGGCGGTTGCGCCCGCCGCCAGCGGGCCGTAAACGATGTAGCTGTGGCCCGTCACCCAGCCGATATCGGCCGTACACCAGTACGTGTCCTCTTCCCTCAGGTCGAACACCCACTTCATGGTCATCACGCATTGCAGCAGGTAGCCGGCGGTGGTGTGTACGATGCCCTTGGGCTTCCCCGTAGTTCCCGAGGTGTAAAGCACGTAGAGCGGTTGCTCGCTATCGAGCGGTTCGGCGGGGCAGTTCTCGGAAGCGCCTTCATCCAGTTCGTGCCACCAGTGGTCGCGCCCCTCGCGCATCTCCACGGCTCCGCCCGTGCGGCGCAGGACGATCACGTCGCGCACTGCCGGGCACTCGATGAGCGCTTCATCCACGGCGGATTTCAGCGGCACTTCCTTGCCGCGCCGCCACGCGCCGTCGCAGGTGATCACCACCTGGGCTTCCAGGTCCTGAATTCGGGCCTTCAGCGCTTCTGCCGAAAAGCCTCCGAACACTACGCTGTGGATGATCCCCAGCCGCGCGCACGCCAAAAGCGCCACCGGAAGCTCCGGGACCATCCCCATGTAAATGACGGCGCGGTCGCCGGTCTTGAGGCCCCGGCCCTTCAGCACATTGGCGAATCGCGAAACCAGGCGGTGCAGTTCCTGGTAGGAGATCTGGCGCTGGTCGCCGGGCTCGCCCTCCCACAAAATGGCGACCTTGTTCTTCCGCGCCGTATCGAGATGCCGGTCCACGCAGTTGTAGCAGACGTTGGTCTGTCCGCCGGCGAACCATTTCACGTCAGGCGGATTCCATTCGAAAACGTGATGCCACTTCTTGAACCAGAACAGCTCTTGTTCCGCCAGCGCCCCCCAGAACTCCTCGGGATTCTCCGCCGCCCTGCGGTAGAGCTCTCGGTACCCCTCCATCCCCTTCACGTGAGCGCCCCGGACGAAATCCGGACCGGGCGGATATACGTTGGAATCAGCCATTGAAGAATCTTACACTAGTCAAGCCGGGGCCGCGCCGGGGGATTAGGTTGATGTCAGGCCGCGGGCGTGCGGACGGTGAGCCGTGGCTGGCGCGAGGGCTTCATTCGAATTTCAACGTCATGGCCGGCGCGCTTGGCGAAATCGATCAGCTTCTCGAGCGAGAATTTATGCAGACGGCCGCAGGCAAGATCGGACACGCGCGGCTGGGGAATGCCCAAGATGGCGCCCGCCTCTGCCTGGCTCAATCGGCGGTCGGCGATGCAGCGGTTGATCTGCCGGGCAATCTCGGCCTTAGCAAGCGCCTCTTCGGGATTTGGCAGGCCGATATCGGCGAAGACGTTGCCGCTGCCCTTTTCAATCCGAACTCGTTTTGCCATTCCGTTCACACCCTTCCCCGCTCAATCCTTTGAAGTGCGCTCGCGCCTCCACAAGGCGCCTGCGAATCATTTCCAGATCGCGCCTGGGGGTCTCGATTCCCCTCTTCGATTTCTTCTGGAAGCAGTGGAGCACATATAGGTTGCCGTGGAACTGCGTCGTGTAGATGCCCCTATAGGCATCGCCGCGATAATCCGATACGATTTCAACGGCGTTAAGGCCCTTCATTGGTTTCGCCGATGGGTGGCTCTCTCCGGCCTCCGCCTGGTAAAGGGCTTGGCCGATCTCGGAACGCACCGCGACGGGAAACTCGCGCAGCCGGTTCCTTGAGTCGCCCATCCGCCAAACCGGCTTCCTAATCACATTCAAGAATATATCAGTTTTGATATGCGCGCAAACCGCTCACGCAAGCCTGTAGATCGGATGCGCCAGAAACCTGGCCTGACTCTCGTTCCGTCCGCGGCAGCGCCCTTTACATCCATCCCCGCAGAAACGGATTCAGGCCTATTTCGGAGGCCCACCGCCCTGCGCGCCGCCGCGCCACAAGGGGAACCCCTTCTCGTCACGCAAACGGATAGTCTTGCCGCTTGCCGGCAGCGTCACGGTGGCAGCCACGAAATCGCCGCCTGCCGGGTATGCCTTTACTAGGATATCGTCGTCCACCTTCGGGCTGAAGCCATTGGTCATGAGATAGCGCATCGACCCAAGATAGACTTTTACCGTTCGATCTCCGGTCCGCACCATGACGAAGGGCATTCCTTCTCCCGGCGTGATCTGGACCCGGGCGACCTTCCCCTTCAACTCGGCCGTCGATCCGGAGCAACATGCCCCCATGCCGCGCATCTGGGATGACGCCGCGCTGGTAACCGCGAGTCCGGCAATCAACATAACCGCTATGCGTCGTACCACGGCCAGCCTCCAGCATTGAATATTGCATCCTCGATGCCAGCCGGCAAGCCTTCGCTTTTGTTGCACCTGGCTGGCGAGGCACGCCGTGGCCCGCGCAAATCTTGCGCGGGGCAGGCGGCCCGCGCGCAAATTCTGCGCGCCGGCGATCTCCCGGCTTCGTGAAAACCACATAAACCACTGAAATTCAAGGACATCTATGTATGTCACGAGAATTGCTAGACCGCATCACTGATGTTAGGATCGTTACGCCCGTGAAGAAGGACATCAACGCCTCGCCGTGGAAGAGGACTGGCCGGTTCTCAATATTCCTGCTACTGGCGGTCTCGCTGGGGCTCCCGCTTGTGCTGGCGCTCCACGCCGTCTACGCGGGACGGGAAGTAAACGAAATGCGGTCCATGTTCCTCCGCGAACGCGCCGCCAACATCGCTGCCCGGATGGAAGGCGTGGCGCCCGAGCGGCTGCGGCGGAACGATTTCCAGGACTTTGTTGACAGCGATCCAGCGATTCTCCGCATCTATGTATTTCCACCGGAAATCCCAGCGCCGGACGACGCCGCCGTAGCGGCCATCCGCTCAGGGCAAGAGTTGTACCGCGCCGCTGAAGTCAACTCCGGCAGCGACGCTGTTTTCCGCGCCTACATCCCGTTCGAGTCCGAAGGTGAAGTTTACGTCGCCCGTATCGACCTTCTTCCCACGGCCCCGGACTTCCTCCTGGATCATGCCCGGAATAACACCCTGATGGCGATAGTCAGCGGGTCGGCGCTTCTTTTGGTCTCCGTGTTCGCACTGTGGAACATGCGGCGGTCGTCTCGGCTGGAGCGCCGGCATTTGGAGACGGAGCGGCTCGCCGAGCTCGGGACGCTTTCGGCCGTATTGGCTCACGAGATCCGCAACCCGCTGGGGGCCATCAAAGGATTCGCGCAACTCGCGCGCGAAAGTGCCGACCCGGGCAAGACGAAGCCGCTCGATGCCATCGTGCGCGAAAGCCTGCGCCTTGAGGCCCTGGTGGAATCCCTCCTCTTGTACGGGCGGCCAGTCAAGCCCACAATCGTGCAAACCGACTGGAGGCTTATGGCGGAAGATCTGGAGTCCTATGCCCACAACCTGATCGGAGCCCGCGAAGTGCGGTTCGCCAACGAGAGTGAGATCGAGAATTTGTTGACCGATCCGAACATGTTGAAGCAGGCCCTGCTCAACCTCATACGCAACTCGGTGGAGGCTATTCCGGCCGGGAGCCCCGGGGTCGTCAGGCTGCTCGCTACGCCTGGCCGCAACGGAGCGATATTGATCGCGGTGGAGGACGACGGGCCGGGGTTGGCGCCTGAGGTGCGCGCCCGCCTCTTTTCGCCCTTTGTGAGCACCAAAGCATCTGGGGCGGGTCTGGGCCTGTCGATCTCGAAGAAGCTTGTCGAAACGCTCGGCGGCAGGCTGCGGCTGCTGGACGTGGAACCCCATGGAACGCGGGCAGAGGTGGAATTGTATGGAACGAATTCTCGTAATTGACGACGACGCCGGTTTTCGGGAACTCCTCGAAACCATTCTTTCCACCGACGGCTACGAGGTAGACTCGGGCGGCTCGGTGGCGGACGGAGTACGCCTTGGCTCCAAGCGCCACTACGACGTCGTTTTGACCGATCTGAGGCTGCCCGAAGGCAGCGGCCTCGATCTTCTGCGATGGTTTGGCGAGGAGATGCCGGACACTCCCGTGGTGATGATCACCGCTTTCGGCGCCATCGAATCCGCGGTGGAGGCCATGAGACTCGGCGCGCAAGACTACCTCGGCAAGCCCCTTAACAGCCCCGACGAACTGAGAATCGCCATCCATCGCGCGCTCGATCAACGGCGCGCCAAACGCGAAAGCGCCCTGATGCAAGAGGAGCAGATGGGGCGGTTCGACTGCGGAGGCATGATAGCCGGCGATCCGAAAATGACGGCGGCTCTCGAACTCGCCCGCAAGGTGGCTCCCACGAACGCCACCGTTCTGCTGACCGGCGAGAGCGGGACCGGCAAGGAGGTGCTAGCCCGCTGCATTCACCTGAACAGTGCCCGAAGCGAGCGGGTCTTCGTCCCCGTGAACTGCGCCGCGCTGTCCCCCACGTTGATCGAAAGCGAGTTATTCGGGCATGAGAAAGGCGCCTTCACCGGGGCCGTGGGGCAGCACCTGGGCCGGTTCGAGCGAGCCCACGGCGGCACTCTCTTCCTGGACGAAATCGGCGAACTGGACGGTAACCTCCAGGCCAAACTTCTGCGGGTTCTTCAGGAAAAAACCTTTGAGCGGGTGGGGGGAACCAGGCAGATCACGGTAGATGTGCGGGTCATTGCAGCCACCAACCGCAACTTGAAACGGCTGGTGGCCGATGGCGGTTTTCGCGAGGATCTCTTCTACCGGCTAAACCGGTTTCCGCTGGAGATCCCGCCGCTTCGCGACCGGCTGTCGGATGTTGAGCCTCTGGCGGCGCATTTCCTGGCGCGCGCGGCGCGCGAACTCGGCAAGCCCGCGCCGAAGCTCACCAAGGCCGCGGTAAGGGCCATCCAGTCATACCGATGGCCAGGCAATGTGCGGGAGTTGGAGAATATTATGGAGCGGATGGCGATCCTGTGCGGGGAGCGCGTCGACGCCGCCGATCTCTCTATGTTGCCCATGGAAGATCGCCGCCCTGTGCTCTGGCGCGAGATCGAACGGCAGGCCATCGAAGACGCCTTACGCGCCAATGGCAGCAGCCGCACTCAGGCCGCGCAGCAACTCGGAATCAGCGTGCGCACATTGCAGTATCGATTGAAGGAGTATCAGTCCGGAGAAGACGCCGCCGCCGAGGCCGGGGAGGTCTGAGCTCAAGAGCGCCCCGCCTCCGCCCGGCTCGACGGAACCGCGGATACTGAGCGGCGCGCGGGAGTGCAACGGACGGGCGTTGCCTCCCGCGCGCCGTCGAACTACGGGCGAGCGCCGCGACCGATACCACCGCGCATCATCCCCATGCCGCCTCCCTGCTGGCAGTTGCCGCCCATGCAGACGCCGCCGGCAGCCTCGTGCTTATCGAGCGTCTCGCGCTGCGCAGGCGTGAGGATATTGTAGAACTGAGCGGAAGCGGTGGTCTGAATCGCGCGCATCTTGCCCACCAGCGTCCCTGCAGCCGCGGCCAGCGTGTTGATGTCCTTACCCGTGCGGGCTGCATCCCGAAGCGCCGTCTGTGCCTGTAACATGGCCGGTTGGAGAGCCAGGTGAGCGGCGGACGCATTGTCGAAGATGGTCTTCGCCTGTACTTTCTGGCCCTCGTCCAAATTCAGGAGGGCGGACATTCGGTCTAGTCTCATGGCCGCCATGTTCTGTTCGCCCTGCGCGCCGGTTTGGGAACCTGCGCCCCAACGCCCGAAACCAGGCCCTTGGGCCATTGCCACGCCCACTGCTATCGCCGCGGTCGCTGCTATGCTCAATACTCTCTTGTTGATCGTCTTTGTCATGGGAACCACCTTCGCTTTCCAAATCTGTGCCGCACCCTGCTAATTGCAGCTCCCGTGCCATCGGCCTCATCGCGCAACCAATTGATAATTAGTTAGTTGCACGCCGAGCCCCACAAGCCATTGCGCAGAGCCTGCAGACAGCCCTTAGGATGGCCGCAGGAATTGCGCGGGCGTCTGGTTTGGCTCCCGGACCCACTTGAATATGCAAAAGTTCCTGCCGAGCCCGGCGCCTGGATAGTTGAGATTGGAATGCGCTGAATGCCGTTCCCGGATCACCCGCGGCACATGGGGCTTCATGCGCTGGCTTCGTACAGCGCCGAAGGGCCGCGGACTGGCAGGAGTTGATTACTCTAACCTTAGGGGCAGGGCGGAAGTAGCCCGTGGTCCGAGGAGTCAGAACGGGATGTATGACCTGCGTTTGCGCCGCCGATCCGCCGGGCTCGCGTGTGCAACCCGGCGGATTGAGGACGCAAGGGTGAAGAAGATGCCGCTGCGGCCATCAGCGCATGCCCCCGCGGTATTGCTTCACGGCATCGCAAACGTCCTGCATGGATTTGCCCTGATCGTGCATCCAGTCGCGCATCCGCGTGCAAGGGTTCACCTCCGCCGTGATCCCCAAACTGCGTCAGACCCAACCATTCCTGCGCCGACCCAAATGGACAGATCCATCCGCAAAAGCCCCGGCTGGCGGCAAGCGTGAGTCTGAGCAGCGCTGCGAACATGATCATCGCCGAAGGCTCGATGCGTTGAATGAAGCCGCCGGTGGTAATGAACGGATAGAGGCTTTCCAGCCCTCCGAACGGGCAGTACGCCTCCACCGACGGCGTGCCTCCAAATCTTTGGGGATCGGATCAGTTTTCGAAATTTCACGTCAGCCTCCGGCCGAAGCATTCACAGCAGCAGGGAGACCAAAGCCAGGAGCACGCTCAATCGGCAGCTTACGAAGCTAAGACGCTCGGGAGCCCACGCAAGACTTGCGCGCGCTGCACAATTCAACCTCGCACTAGAAACGAAAAGTGCTCTTCCAGAGGGTAGTGCGCGCTTGCCGCCGTGGGGCGGGTCCCCTGACCCGCAAGCCGGCCCCTGGTCGGCTTCTCTTCCGCTGTTTGCACATCGCCCGGGAGGGCGGGGGCGAAACTAGTCCGTCCGCGGCAGCGCCGTTACATCCATCCCCGCAGAAACGGGTTCGAGCGCTTTTCCTGGCCGATGGTCGTGCTCGGGCCGTGCCCCGCGATGACTAGGGTGTCCTCGGGCAGTGGCATCAGCTTGCCTTCGATGGACCGCAGAATCTGCTGCGAATCCCCGCCCGGCAAATCGGTGCGGCCGATGCTGCCCTGAAAGAGCGTGTCCCCCGCCACCAGCTTGCGCTCCGACGGTATCCACACACTGACGCTGCCCTGCGTGTGGCCCGGCGTGTGAAGAACATGAAATTCCGTCGAGGCCAGGCGCAGCGTATCGCCGTCCTTTAGAGGACTGTCGATCACAACGTGTTCGGGCGGCGCCATGCCCAGCCAGGAGGCTTGTGTGTCCAAGTGCTTTTGCAGTTCGGTATCGGCCGCGTTCATATAGACCGGGGCGCCGGTAGCCGCTTTGAGCTTCTGCGCCCCTCCGATATGGTCGATATGCGCGTGCGTAATCACGATTGCCGTGACCTTTAGCTCATGCTTCTTCAGCACGGCCAGTATGCGGCCGATCTCATCTCCCGGGTCTACTACCAGCGCCTCGCGCGATGCCTCATCGCCGAAAATCGAGCAGTTGCATTGCAGCGGGCCCACCGGCAGGATCTCGTGAATCATAGCTAAATTCTAGCCCGGATTTCTCGCCAGGTTTCGTCGCGAGGCGCGCGCCGCTCAGCGGGCGCAGGCGTACTGGAACAGTACGTCGAGCGCGGTGAGCAAGCGCAACGAAGTAGACGCGGCCCTATCGCGGGCCGCGGCAGAAAGCTGGTGAGAAACCCGGGCTAGCGTGCGGCCTGGCGATAGAAGAATCTTGGCGCGGCCGACTGAAGACAACATGCCGCGGAAGTTACAGATGCCGGAACTCCCGATGCCTTGGCATCCCCGGTCCGCCGGGCGCATGCCCTTGCTAACATTAGAGAAACGCCTTGAATCAAACTGTTCCGGATATTCTGGCCCGTATTGTAGCCGGAAAACGCGAAGAACTTCCCCATCTGGCCTCAAGCGCCGGCCGCTGGGAGCAAGAGGCGGAACTGCGCGCAGCGGCCCGCCGCGATTTCGCGCAGGCTCTGCGCGCCCGCGTTCCCGCCATCATCGCCGAATGTAAGAAGGCCTCGCCCAGCAAGGGCCGGCTCGCCGCGGAGTATCACCCCGCCCGCATCGCCGCGCAATACGAGCGCGGGGGAGCGGCAGCCCTTTCCGTCCTCACCGACGAGGGTTTCTTCCAGGGCAGTCTCGCCGACCTCGAAGCGGCGCGCGCCGCCGTAACCATTCCGGCGCTGCGCAAGGACTTCACGATTGACCCCGTGCACATCGTGCAGGCGGCCGCACACGGCGCCGACGCGATTCTGCTGATTGTGGCCGTGCTCACCGAACGCGAACTGCGCGACTTCCGGGAAATGGCCGCGCGCTGGCGCATGGCCGCGCTGGTGGAAGTGCACGACGCGCGCGAGCTCGATATTGCCATCGCCGCGGGCAGTGAAATCATCGGCGTCAATAACCGCAATCTCTCCACTTTCGAGCTGACCCTCGAAACGTCGCTGCGCCTCGCGGAGCGCATGCCCCCAAATGTGATTCGCGTGAGCGAGAGCGGCATCCACGGGCCCGCCGATATCGCCCTTCTGCGCGACGCCGGGTATCAAGCGTTCCTGGTAGGCGAGCACTTAATGAGGTCCGGCGACCCTGCCGCGGCCCTGGCAAGTCTGGTGGGGGCATGATCGTCAAGGTCTGCGGCATCACGCGCCAGAGCGATGCGGATGCGGCCGTAGCGGCCGGCGCCAACGCGCTCGGCTTCAATTTCTATAGCCGCAGCCCGCGCTACGTCACCGCCGAGGCTGCGTCGCGCATCGAAACGCCGGCCCACGTGCTGCGCGTGGGGGTTTTCGTGAACCAGGCGCCCGAGAGCCTCAAAGCCACGGCTACCGCCGCGCGGCTCAACGTCGCCCAACTGCACGGCGATGAAACGCCCGCCGATGCGCCCGCTGGGCTGGTTGCCTGGAAGGCCGCGCGCGTCGGCGCCGGATTTGATTTTTCGGCATACGGCGATCCGGCATGGGAAGCCCTGGTGCTGGACGGTCCCGCCGACGAACTCTATGGCGGCGCCGGCAAGATATTCGATTGGGCCCTCGCCCGAGCGCACGCGCCTCTGCGGCGCATCATTCTGGCCGGGGGGTTGGATGCCTCTAACGTGGCCCGGGCGGTTGCCGCCGCGCGGCCATGGGGCGTGGATGCGTGCTCGCGCCTGGAAAGCGCGCCGGGTATAAAGGATCAAGGAAAGATGACGGATTTTATTCTTGCGGCGAAGGCGGCGCTGGGCATATGACGCAGCAGCCGGATTCCGGCGGCCACTTCGGTCCCTACGGCGGCCGCTTCGTGCCGGAAGTCCTGATGGCGCCCATCGAAGAACTCGAGCACGCGTATCTCGAAGCGCGTAGCGACCCCGCGTTTCAAGCGGAGTTGGCCGCTCTGCTCGCCGACTACGCCGGCCGCCCCACCCCTCTGTACCATGCCCGCAGCCTCTCGGAAAGGCTCGGGGGCGCGCAAATTTATCTCAAGCGCGAAGACCTGCTCCACACCGGAGCGCACAAGATTAATAACAGCCTCGGGCAGGCGCTGCTGGCGCGGCGCATGGGCAAGAAACGCATCATCGCCGAAACCGGAGCGGGCCAGCACGGGGTGGCCACTGCCACCGTCTGCGCCCTGCTCGGCTTCGAGTGCGTGGTCTACATGGGCGAGGAAGACATGCGCCGCCAGCGGCTCAACGTCTTCCGCATGCGGTTGCTGGGCGCGAAAGTGGCCGCCGTATCCTCGGGCAGCCGCACGCTGAAAGATGCCATCAGCGAAGCCATGCGCGATTGGGTGGCGAACGTGGGGGATACGTACTACCTGCTTGGCTCGGCTCTCGGCTCCCACCCCTACCCGATGATGGTCCGCGATTTTCAGAAAATCATTGGCGAGGAGGCGCGCGGCCAGATACTGAAATCCGCCGGGCGTCTGCCCGATGCCATCTTCGCGTGCGTCGGCGGCGGCTCGAACGCCATCGGCATCTTCCATGCGTTCGTGCCGGATGCCGGCGTTGCGCTCATCGGAGTGGAAGCCGGCGGGCGCGGCGATGCGGCGGGTGAACACGCGGCGCGGTTCCGCGGCGGCTCGCCCGGCGTGCTGCAAGGGGCTTTCAGCTACCTGTTGCAGGATGAAGACGGCCAGGTGAGTTCCACCCATTCGGTTTCGGCCGGCCTGGATTACGCCATGATCGGCCCGGAGCACGCCTGGCTTCACGATCTGAGCCGCGCCGAATACGTGGCCGCCTCCGATGCAGAGGCGCTCGCCGCCGCCAAGCTCCTTTCGCGCACCGAGGGCATCATCCCCGCGCTCGAATCCGCGCACGCCGTCGCCGAGGCCGTCAAGCGCGCCCCGGCCTCCCCCGGCAAGATCTTCCTGGTGAACGTTTCCGGCCGCGGCGACAAAGACATCGATATCTACCGCGAGAACTTCAAGGAGCTGGACGAGGCATGACGCGCATCGGACAGCTCTTCGAACGCCTGAAGCGCGAAAACCGCAAAGGCCTGATCGCCTACATCACCGCCGGCGACCCGCATCCCGACCGCACGCCTTCGCTTGTGGACGCGCTGGTCCGGGGCGGCGCCGACCTCATCGAACTTGGCGTGCCGTTTTCGGACCCCGTCGCCGACGGCCCGGTAATCCAGCGCGCCGGAGACCGCGCCATTGCCGCGGGAACCAATCTGGCGCGCGTGCTTGAGATCGCCTCGAAGATCCGCGAACGCTCCGAAGTTCCTCTGCTGCTGTTCACGTACCTGAACCCCGTGCTCCGCTATGGTTTGGAGCGGCTTTCGCGCGATGCCGCCAAAAGCGGCATCGATGGCTGTCTGCTCACCGATGCCTCCGTCGAGGAAGCCGAAGCCTACGTAGGCGCCATGCGTGCGGCCGGGCTCGATACCATCTTTCTGGCGGCGCCCACCAGCACCGAGCGGCGGCTGAAGCTTGTAGCGCGCTATTCTAGCGGCTTCGTGTATCTCGTATCGCGCACCGGCGTCACGGGCGAGCAGGCGTCGCTTTCGGCGGCAGTGGGCCCCCTGGTGCAATCGGTGCGCGCGGTGACCGACCTTCCTCTGGCCGTCGGCTTCGGCGTCTCGAAGCCCGGGCACGTCGCGGAGTTGGGCCGTCAAGTGGAAGCCGTAGTGGTAGGCAGCGCCTTCATGCGGATCGTCGAAAGCTCCGCCGGAGCGCCGGAACTGGAGGGCCGCCTCGAAGCCTTTGCCCGGGAACTGAAGCTCGGGTTCGGGGAGACTGCATGACTCCAAAAGAGGCCATGGAAAGACTCGAAACCTTCCGCGTCCGGGTGGACGACGTGGACCGGCGCATCGTCGAGTTGCTGAACGAGCGCACGCGCGTCGTCGAAGAGATCGGCCGGGTGAAACGCGAGGCCAGCCTGCCCATCTACGAGCCCAGGCGTGAAGATCAGGTCTTTGCGAATATCACTGCCGCCAACGGCGGGCCGCTGGGCTCCGATGCCATTCGCCGCGTGTTTGAGCGCATCATCGATGAGATGCGCACCGTGCAGCGGCTGCGGATGGAAAAGGGAAACAGTTCGGGAACCGTGGCCGGCGGCGAGAATAAAGGTGAGAAATAGATGCTAGTCGTAATGCAGCAGGGCGCGACGGAGCGGCAGATTCAGGCGGTGATCGACCGCCTGGTAGGGCTGGGCTTCGATGTGCACCGCTCCACGGGCGTGATCCACACTCTGCTCGGGGGCGTGGGCGGCAAGACGGATTTCGAACTCGCCGACTTCGAAGTGATGGAGGGCGTCAAGGAAGCGCACCGCATTGTCTCGCCCTATAAACTGGCGAGCCGCGGCTTCCGCCCCGAAGGCACGGTGGTGCGCGTCGGAAATGTCGAGATCGGCGGCACGCAGGTGGTGGCCATGGCCGGCCCTTGCAGCGTGGAGAGCCGCGACCAGATCGAAGCCGCCGCAGGGTCAGTCGCCGCCGCGGGGGCTTCCGTAATCCGCGGCGGCGCCTTCAAGCCGCGCAGTTCGCCGTACTCCTTCCAGGGCCTCGGCGAAGAAGGCCTCCGGTTACTGCGCGAGGCGGCGGACCGCAACGGTCTGGCCGTGGTCAGCGAAGTGATGGACCAGACCCAGATATCGCTCATCGCGGAGTATGCCGACATTCTCCAGGTGGGCGCGCGCAACATGCAGAATTTCAACCTGCTGCGCGAACTGGGCAGGCAGCGCAAGCCGGTGCTTTTGAAACGCGGCATCTCGGCCACTGTGGAGGAGTTGCTGCTTTCAGCCGAATATATCCTTTCGGGCGGCAATTACGACGTGATTCTCTGCGAGCGCGGCATTCGTACCTTCGAGACCTCCACGCGCAATACGATGGATATCTCCGCCATTCCCTCGGTCAAGGCGCTGTCGCACTTACCCATCATTGCGGACCCGTCGCACGGCACCGGCCGGCGGGATAGAGTAGTGCCCATGGCGCGCGCCGCCATCGCCGCGGGCGCCGATGGCGTAATGGTCGAAGTCCACCCCGATCCGGATCACGCTTTGAGCGACGGCGCCCAATCGTTGCGCCCGGACCAGTTCGCGGAACTCATGGCTCAACTGCGGATCATCGCCCACGCCGTGGGACGCACCGTGCAGGAGGCCCAGGCATGAGCGCCGCTCCGAACTCCTTAAACGAAACGCCGCGCATCGGCTCCGTGGCCATTGTGGGCACGGGGCTCATCGGC
>CAIYHG010000078.1 GCA_903925975.1 uncultured Acidobacteriia bacterium
GGCAGTTCATCCTCAACAGGTGCTCTCTCGACCGTATTCACGTCTTCGAATCCCGCAGCAAGGCATTCAAAGACGATGACGTATTGCAGGAGAACGTCATCATTAAGCTCGTTCGAGGAAGACCGCAGGGCAACGTAGTTGTATCGACGTCGCACGACCAACTGCTGACGGAATATCGCGAACGGTCGTTGCCATTCGCCGAGATAGTAAAGCCCGCTGACGCCGAGGCCTTCATTCACGTTCCGACCGAAGAACACGTATGCAACGAAAGGGCTGTGCTCCTTGCGCACTCACTGGAAGAACTTGGCCTGGAGGTCTGCACGGGGCCCGTTGTCGACTTTCGGCTGAAGCAATACTGGCTTGCGGACCCAAGACCAGGCTCCATCCCGCTCATTTATCCGCATCATTTTTCCACGGGAACGCTGCAATATCCCAAGCAGCACAAGAAGCCGAACGCCCTGCAAGACGGCGGTGAGATTCGGCAGTGGCTGATGCCCAACGAGTGCTACGTCCTTGTGAAGCGCTTCTCGTCCAAGGAAGAGAAGCGCCGAGTCGTCGCCTACGTACACGATCCTTCAAGCCTCGACTGTAAGCGGGTGGGCTTCGAGAACCACTGGAACGTAATCCACGCCGGACGGCGGGGAATTGACCACGCGCTGGCGAGGGGATTGGCCTGTGTCCTGAACTCGACGGCGCTCGACAAGCACTTCCGGGTGTTCTCGGGGCATACGCAAGTCAACGCAACCGATCTCCGAAACATGAAGTACCCAACACTGAATTTCCTCAAGGCGTTGGGTGAAAAGTACCGCGGCGGAATGACGCAAGCTGAAATAGACGATTCGATCAGCGAGACAAATGAGCAAAGAGACTAGGCTGGAGGAAGCTCGGGCCGCACTGGCCGACTTGGGCCTTCCGAAAGCGCAGCAGAACAAGAGAACCGCACTCTGTTTGCTGGCGCTTCTCAACCTGACGCCTGAGAAGGGTTGGGCCGAATCTGAATCCCCGCGAATTGGCATCACGCCGATTATGGATTGGGCGAGGGAGCAACGATACGGACTACGCTCCTAACACCAGGGAGACCGTTCGCCGCCAATCCATGCACCAGTTCGTCCAAGCTGGCGTCTGCCTCTACAACCCGGACAAACCGGAACGCCCGGTCAACAGCCCCCATGCCGTCTATCAGATTTCACCCGAACTACTGAAGGTTCTTCGCACGTACCCGACACGCGGGTATAAGAAGAGGCTGAAAGAATACCTCTCCGTTCACAAGACGTTGGCTGAACAGTACGCCAAGAAGCGGAAGATGGCAATGGTTCCGGTGAAAATCAAGGACGGCGTTGAGATCACAATTTCCGCGGGCGATCAATCGCTTCTAATTAGAGCCATCGTTGAAGAGTTTGCTCCGCGCTTCATCGCTGGCGCTCGCTTGGTCTATGTCGGGGATACCGGGGAAAAGTTCGGATATTTCGACGCGGACCTGTTAGCGAAACTCGGAGTGACGCTCGACCACCACGGCAAGCTGCCGGACGTGTTGATTTACGCCGAGGACGACAATTGGCTGGTTCTGGTCGAATCCGTGACAAGCCACGGGCCAGTGGACTCGAAGCGTTACACGGAACTCGAAGAACTGTTCGCCGCCTGTACTGCGGGGCGGGTCTATGTTTCGGCGTTCCCAAACCGTAAGGTGTTCATGCGGCACTTGGAGTCGGTAGCCTGGGAAACCGAGGTCTGGATTGCCGATGCTCCAACCCATATGATCCATTTCAACGGCCCTAAGTTCTTGGGACCGTATACGGAGTAGGTGCATCGGTCATCGGTTGACCCGAGCCAGATCGCCAGCGCTTCGCAGCACGGCTGGGGCTTGGGCAGAGCAATTGCGCGTGCCATAATTCACTTATGCAAATCACCTGGCTTGGGCATGGCACGTTCGAATTCCTGCTCCCCTCCGGCCAAGTCGTCCTGATGGACCCGTGGACAGACGGGAATCCGGCCTATCCGAAGGGCCACGAGATCCGGCGCGTGGATACAATCTGCATCTCGCACGGACATTTCGATCACATCCACGATGCGGTTCCGCTCGCGAAACGCTTCAATCCGGAAGTGGTGGCAATCTACGAGACTTGCGCCTGGCTCGAATCGAAAGGCGTGAAGAACACCCGGTCGATGAATAAGGGCGGCACGCAGACGGTAGGCGATATAGCCATCACCATGACGCACGCCATTCATAGCTGCGGCATCTTAGACGACGGAAAGATCATCTACGGCGGCGAGGCGGCGGGATACGTGCTGCGGTTTCCGGATGGGCGGTCGCTCTACTTTGCCGGCGACACCAACGTGTTTTCCGACATGCAGTTGATCGAGGAACTCTATCACCCGGAACTGGCGTTCCTGCCGATCGGCGGCCTGTTCACGATGAGCCCGCTGGAAGCTGCGAAGGCGGTGAAGCTCTTGAAGGCGCGCCGCGTTATCCCGATGCACTTCGGTACGTTTCCGCCGCTGATGGGGCGGCCCGAGCAACTCAGGGAACTTCTCGGCGACGCGGGCGTGGAAGTTTGCTCGCTCGAACCGGGCAAGCCGATTGAATGGTAGTAGCTGGTGGGGCATGCTTTAGCTTGCCCATATTTGGCTCATCGGCGGAGCCGGGAGGCGAAGCTTCTCCAGGGTTTTTTCGCAAGCTCCTTAGCTTGTCCGTCGATCTCGGCAGGCCGCCCGGCTTCGCCGTGGCGGCCGGGCTGGCAAGCTAAAGCATGCCCCACCTGAAGCACGACGCACATTTCGCAAAGGCCGCGGGCTCGGTTTCGGCCGCGGTGTCATTGAGCCGGATCACCGGCCTCGTCCGCGAAATGATGATGGCGCGGCTATTCGGAGCCGGGGCCGCCTACGACGCTTTCCTACTGGGTTTCCGCATACCGAACCTGACGCGCGATCTTTTTGCCGAAGGGGCGCTTTCTTCCGCGTTCGTCCCCACTTTTTCGCAGTATCTGGCGCGCAAGGATAAGGCCGGGGCGGCGGAGCTTTCGAACGTGGTGGCTACGGCGATTCTGCTGATCACCGGGGCGTTGTGCATCGCCGGAATGATCTTCAGCCCGCTGATAGTGCGCGCGCTGGCTCCCGGCTTCACGCAAACGCCGGGCAAGTTCGAGCTGGCGGTGCTGCTCACGCGCATCATGTTTCCCTTCCTCACGCTGGTCGCGCTGGCCGCGCAGGCGATGGGGGCGCTGAACGCGCTGGGGCGGTTCGGAATGCCCGCGCTGGCCTCCACGTGCTTCAACGTGGGGTCGGTGGCGATAGGGCTTGGCGCGGGCTTCACGGTGGGGCGCGCATTCGGAAACGGGCTGATCGTCTGCATGGCCTTCGGCGTTGTGGGCGGCGGGGCCGCGCAACTGCTGTGGCAGCTTCCCGCGCTGCGGCGCGAAGGCTTCGGCTTCCGGCCGCGCATTTGCCTGCGCCACCCCGGGCTGCGGCAGATCGGGCTGCTGATGGTTCCGGCGGTGATCGGCAACGCCGCGCTGCAAATCAATATTCTGGTGAATACGAATCTGGCCTCGGGGATCACCGACGCGGCGGGGCACGTGATCGACGGCCCGGTGAGCTGGCTGGGATACGCTTTCCGCTTCCTGCAATTGCCCATCGGGCTGTTTGGCGTGGCCATCGCCTCGGCCACGCTGCCGGCGGTTTCCCACGCGGCGGCCGTGGGCCGGATGGACGACTTTCGCGGCGCCCTGGTGCGCTCGCTCGACCTGATCCTGCTGCTTTCGATTCCCTCTTCGGTCGGGTTGGCCGTAATGGGGGAGGACATGATTGCAGCCGTTTACCAATGGGGACGGTTCAGCGCCTACGATACGCACCAGACGTATGTGGCGCTTTGCGGCTACAGCGTGGGCCTCGCCGGATACGCCGCGACAAAGGTGCTGGCTCCGGCCTTCTACGCCCTGAACCACGCACGGCTCCCGATGCTGGTGAGCCTGGCTTCGATCGCGGTCAACCTGGGCGCGGCGCTCGCGCTGACCCGCTGGGCGGGCATGGGCCACGCCGGCCTGGCGCTTTCCACTTCGATAGTGGCGCTGACCGGGGCCGTGGCGCTATTGGCGCTCCTCTCTGGAAAAGTCGGCGGGCTCGGGGGCGGGCGGCTTCTGCGGAACGGCGGAAAGATCGTCGCCGCGGCCTGCATCATGGGTCTGGTCTGCCGGGCATCCAGCCTCTCGGTTCATGCGCTGGCGGGAACGGGGAAAGCGGCGCAATTGGCGGACGTGGCCATTTCGATCCCGCTGGGCGCGCTGGTATTCTTCGGCGCGGCGCACCTGTTTGGCGTGGCGTCGTTGAAGATGTTGTCGCGGCGAGGCTTCCCGGACTTTAAGGTATCTTAACCATCCCCGTCGCGGCGCGGGCTGCGTGTTACACTTCCATTAGGAATGCTCCCCGACCTGCGTCTGGTGATCCGCCTTCAAGAAATCGACAACCGGCTTGCCGAACTCACGCGCGAGATCGCCGATTTACCCAAACACATCACAGAAATCGAAAAGAAGTTGACTTCGCACGAGCGCAAGCTGGAGGCCGATCAGGCAGCGCTAGCCGGGAATCAAAAAGAGCGGAAGAAGTGCGAAGCCGACATTCAGACTCAAGAGCAGAAGATCTCGAAGTTGAAGGATCAGATGCTCCTGGCCAAGACCAATGAGCAGTACCGCGCGTTTCAGAACGAGATCGACTTCTGCCAAGCCGAAATCCGCAAGGCCGAGGACCGGATTCTCGAACTGATGGCAGAGTCGGACCCGCTGGAGAAGAACGTCAAGGCGGCGCAATCGGCTCTTAAGGTGGAGAAGGCCCAAGTCGATGGCGAGAAGCGCCAGGCTCGCGAGCGGACGGCAGTGGACGAAAAGGCCGCGAGCGAACTGACGGCGGAACGCGGCTCTATTGTTGCCGATGTGACGCCGAACACCTATCAGCGTTACGAACGGTCACGCAAAGCCCGGCGCGGAGTTGGGATCACGGAAGCCGCCGACGGGCGCTGCACGGCCTGTTTTATCGGTCTGCGGCCTCAGTTCTACCAAGAACTCAAGAGGGGCGACCAGGTGATGGTCTGCGAGAGCTGCCAGCGCATCCTTTACTACAACCCGCCGATAGTATTGGAAGACCTGGCCAGCCAGAGTACGTCTTCATCCCAGGATTAGCGCGGGCAGACCAGCGTCTGCCCGCACGGGAATTACTGTCGCTCGCCTAACGAGTAGCCGATCCACACCGATCCCTGCGTCACGGTATTGCGACCGAATTGCACGAAGTTCGGGACGTAGCGGAAATCGAACTGCGGCCGGATGAAAACCTTATCCGTGAGGTAAAGCTGAACGCCCGCGCCCGCGTGCATTTGGAAATGGTTTGAGCTGGAGAAGAACTGGCTCGAGTTTGTGGACCCCAGGACGGAACCCGAGCCCGAAATGCTGTCGTAGAACCTCACGTTGGCGCCGCCGATACCGCCGGCCAACAGCAAGTTGGCGCGGGGGGTATTCACCGGACGGAAGATCGCGTTGAAGTCGTAGAAAGTCACCCGAGTCTGCAACTTCTCAGTGGATCCCAGGCCGGTTGAGCCGAGCGTGGCAAAGGTCTGTTTCACCGGCTGGAAGTTAGCCTCGCCGCCGAAACCGAGGTGCTCCCAGAGCATCAGGTTGGCGCCAAGCCCCATGAAGAAGCTGTTCAGGCTGGGGGTTTTGGCGCAGGATGTCGTAGTCGCGGTGCAATTCATGAAGGTGGTGGTATCGAATCCGGGGCCGGCTGTCGCCTGGGCCGCTCCCAAACCGACGTTCACGTCCACCGAGCTTTGCGCACTCGCCAGCCCGGCGGCAACGCCCAGCAGCAGCACGAACAGGAACAAACTACCGAATCTTCTCACGTGTCGAATCTCCTCTGTATTGATGCGAATCCCTATGATCGCAAATCCGGGCGAGCAACCGTCGCGGCGTCTTGCCCTGGCGCCCTTGCAATTTTTTCGACGCCGCGCCATAGCGGCAAGTTTCATTACCGGCTATCTTTTCTGGCACTTCGGACAAAAGTGAGCCGACCGCTGGGCAATCACCAGGCGCCGGACCGGCGTTCCGCAGCGGACGCACGGCTCGCCCGTGCGCCCATAAACCCGGTGATCCTGCTGAAAGAAGCCCTTTCGTCCTTCCGCATCCACGTAGTCCGAAATTGAAGAACCGCCGGCGGCAATGGCTTCGGATAGTACGGCTCGGATGGCGTCGAAGAGCTTGCGGGCGCGCGGCGTGCTGAGGCGCGAGGCTTGCGATAAAGGATGAATTCCGGCCCGAAACAGCGATTCGTCGGCGTAGATGTTGCCCACACCGCTGAGAAAACGCTGGTTCAGAAGCAGCGGCTTCAGGCGCGATTTCCGCGCGCGCAACGCGGCGGCAAAATCGTCAAATGAGACCTCAAGCGGCTCCGGGCCGAGCGCGGCGACGCGCGCGGGAATATCTTCGCCGAATTGAATACAGCCGAATTGACGACTGTCGTCGTAGAGCAACGCGCCGCGTTCCAGCGTGAGCACGGCATGAGTGTGCTTGCCGGCCGTTCCATCGAGGAGCAGCCGCCCGGTCATACCCAAATGTACGATTAGGTACCCGCCTTCTTCGAGCGCCAGGAGGATGAACTTGCCGCGCCGGGCGATAGAGGCGATGCGCCTGCCGCGGATGCGGGCAGCCAATGCCAGAGGCTCCGCGCCGCGCAGGATGCGCGGGCAACGGAAATCGGCGGCGACGATGCGGCGTCCGGCGACGGGCTGGAGCGACCGCACCACGGTTTCCACTTCCGGAAGTTCGGGCATCTTCTTTCAGTAACGGCAATCGGCAGATGAGTTGTCAACCGGGCGGGGCGGATTTGGGAGGGTTTCAAACACTGGGCAGGCCGGGAGGCCTACTCCACTGGGCGCGGGTTCATTAAGGCGGAAACAGGTTGGAGAGTTGGCGCGTCAGTTGAGGCGATGCGGATACTATTTGTTTTGGCGGCGGCAATCGGGCTGGCGGGGTGCGCGCCGATGACAATTGCGCGCATCAACCGCGACCCCTCGCAGTTCCGGAACCGGACGGTGCGCGTTTCGGGCTCGGTCACAGTCTCGGTGGGATTGCTGGGGAATGGAGCCTATCAGGTGGACGACGGAACGGGCCGTATCTACGTGATTTCCACTACCGGCGTGCCGTCAGGCGGTTCGCGGGTGACGGTCGAAGGGCGCGTAATCAGCGGAGCGCAAATCCTCGGGCGGCCAGTCGGGACCGCCATTCGCGAGGAGAAGCACAAGGTTAGATGATCGCCGGCCGCGGCGCCGCAGGCTCACCCGCGGCATCGGCGCTTGAGGGCAAAGACCGGAGCTGCGATGCTTTAGGCCGGGGACACCGGCCGATTCCGGTGTAGTCGAAACCGGCGCGGATCGCCTCTTCGGGCGCGAACAAATTGCGGCCGTCCACAAGAATGGGCGAGGCCATCGACTGGGCGAGCCGCCCGAGATCCAGATCGCGGAACTGCGGCCACTCGGTGACAATGACGATCGCATCGGCCCGCTCGGCGGCTTCGAACTCGGAACTGCAATAGCGAACCTTCAGATCGGGCCGGGTCTCGCGGCAGAGGGGCATCGCGACGGGGTCATATACGCTCACGCGGGCATCCATCTGCAATAGTCTCTCGGCGATGTGCAGGCTGGGGGCGTCGCGCAGATCGTCCGTTTCCGGTTTGAAGGCCAGCCCAAGAAGCGCGATGGTGCGGCCCTTCAGGATGAACAGCTTCTCCTGGAGCTTCTGAATGACCATCTGACGCTGCGCGACGTTCACGTCGAGCGAGGCTTGCAGGAGCTTGCTGTCGTAGCCGTACTCGCGGGCGGTATGCAGCAGGGACAAGATATCCTTGCCGAAACAACTGCCGCCCCAGCCCACGCCGGGGTTGAGGAACTTCGCTCCGATGCGCGAATCGAGGCCGATACCCGTCATGACCTCAGTGCCTTCGGCGCCGACGCGTTCGCAGATATTGGCGATCTCGTTGGCAAACCCGATCTTCATCGCCAGGAAGGCATTAGCCGCGTACTTGATCATCTCGGCGCTGGTGAGCGTGGTGACAAGCAGCCGCACCTCGCCCATCCCGGCCGGCCGGGGCACGCCCGCAGGCGGCGCAAAACGCTGTGCGACGAGCGGAGCGTACAGCTCGCGCATGGTTTCCTGAGCTTTCTCGTCCACCGTGCCAACCACGATGCGATCCGGGAAAAGCGAATCGGCGATGGCGCACCCTTCGCGCAGGAATTCCGGGTTGCTGGCGACGCCAAAGCGGACGGAATGGCGATCCGCAGGCCGCGCCTCCCCGATGCCTTCCCGCACCAGGGCCTCAACCAGATTGCCGCAGCCTACCGGAACGGTGGACTTGTTGACGACTACGCAATAGCGGGAGCCGTCCAGAGCGGCGCCGATGCCACGCGCGGCGGCTTCGAGGTAACGCAGGTCGGCTTCGCCGCTCGGAAGCGGAGGCGTCCCAACCGCGATGAAAATGACATCGCTTTCCGCGGCGGAAGCGGCGAGCTCGGTATTGAAATCGAGGCCTCCCCTCTTCTGAGCGGATTGCAGAAGCTCTTCAAGATAGGGTTCGTAGATCGGAGACTCCCCGCGCCGGAGTTTCGTAATCTTAGACTCGTCGGTATCCACGCACGTGACCCGGTGACCCAGATAGGCCAGACAGGCGCCCGTGACTGTGCCGACATATCCCGTTCCGATGACGGTGACTCGCATACTTTTCCCTTGTCGCAGTATAGCAATTGCAGCCTTGAAGCCTTCTGTTTGCCGATTTACGCCAGTGCGTTTCGGAAGCGTACAGGGCCGTCATTGCAGCCTGCGCCGCGTCGGGCGCGCGAACGCGGGCAAGTTCATACCTGTTAATCTGAGAGTTGGCCCGCCATCACCTTTTCAAGCAGTATTCGGCGCTGGCCGCGGTGTGTTTTTTCTGGGGCACCACGTATCTCGGGATACGGATGGCGCTCGAAAGTTTTCCGCCGCTGGCTCTGGTTTCCATCCGCTACATTCTCTCGGGCGGCATTCTGCTGGCGGGCGCCGCGATTCGCGGCGATTACCTGCCGCGCGGCAAGGAACTGGGCGCGGCCTGCTTCACGGGTTTCTTCACCATCTGCCTGGGCAACGGCGCGCTCGTGATCGCCGAGACGTTCATCCCGAGCGGACTGGCGGGCCTGATTATCACCATCTCGCCCTTCTGGCTGGTGGGGATGGAGGCGCTGCTTCCGGGAGGAGAACGTCTTCACGCGCCCACAATCGGAGGCATGGCCGTGGGTTTGGCGGGCGCGTCGCTGCTGTTCACGCCAGAAGGCGGAACGGGCATCAATCGCGCCGTGCTGCACGGTTTTCTGCTGCTGCAACTCGGAATGGCGGGCTGGTCATTCGGCTCCATTTACCAGCGGAGAATGGTGACCAAGGCGCACTCCATTGTGACCGGCGCGACGCAGCAACTGGCGGCCGGCATCATCATGGCGCCATTCGCGCTCTTGATCCACGAGCACCCGATTCACCTGAGCGCACGGGGCTTGGGCGCGCTCTGCTACCTGGTTATATTCGGATCGATCGTGGGGTATAGCGCCTACGTGTATGCGATCGACCGGCTGCCGGTGGCGCTGGTTTCGATTTATCCGTATGCAAACTCAGTGGTTGCGGTATTCCTGGGGTGGCTGTTCTACCGCGAGAAATTCGGTTTGCGGGAGGCTGCGGCGATGGCGGTGATCTTCGCCGGAGTGACCCTGGTGAAACTCTATTCGAAGAAGCCCGTGAAGAGCGCTCTTTAAGGACGCTGGCCGGCGATCTTCGAGCCGAGCGCCCCTCCGGCGATGGTAAGAAGGTTGATCTGGACGAAGAGCTGCGCGAGCACCTTGGCAAACTCCGAGCCGTCCTCCAACATCTTGAGGGCATTCAGAACGTTGGGATCGACGCCGCTCTTCATTTGCGCCTGCATGCCGGCTACTCCGCCCATGGAGTTCAAAGCCGCCACGCACAAGCCCAGCAGAAGGCCCAGAATGACGAAGGTCATCATCCCCGTGATCCAGCCGAGGCGAACGCCGCCTTCCACGTTCAGCCGCCGTCCCGATCGGCGGGAGTACAGGAAGACCGCAAGAACCCCCGCGCCTAGCCAGTTCAGATACGGCAGAAAGCTGAGCGCCGTCGCGGCCAATGCGGCGAGGGCGGCGACGCGGACGGTCAGGCGGTCGCGCATGCCGGGCCGCGGTTCCGGGGCCGGCGGCGGCAAAGGAACCTCGATCGCCACGGGCTGGAGTTCGGGCGTGTCGGGAAGCTCCACCGGTTCGATCTCGCGCAAGGGGCGGCCACACTTGTGGCAGAACACAGCATCCGGCGGCAGTTGGGCCCCACAATTACAGTAATCGGCCATGGTTGGCACTCCCAGTGTGACGCACGCCTCATAGCAACGCAACTCTATGTATTTCCGCAACTCCCGACACGGCCGTAATCCGTCCGTAAGCGCGAGGGAACTCAGCCGAGCGGCGGCA
>CAIYHG010000079.1 GCA_903925975.1 uncultured Acidobacteriia bacterium
CACATACTCGCGCGCCAGAGACGCCAGCGCTTCCACCGCGGCGATCTTCATCGCTTCATTGATCGTGGTGGCGCGCACGTCCAGCGCGCCGCGGAAGATATAGGGAAAGCCCAGCACGTTGTTCACCTGGTTGGGATAATCGCTGCGTCCGGTCGCCACGATGGCGTCGGGGCGCACAGCCTTCGCCTCTTCCGGCGCGATTTCGGGATCGGGATTGGCCATGGCGAAGATGATCGGATTCGGCGCCATGGTCTTCGCCATTTCAGCCGTTACGCAATTCGCCTGCGAAAGGCCGAAGAACACGTCGGCGCCCACCATCGCTTCCGCCAGCGTTCTCGCCGGCGTGTCGGAAGCATAGCGGGCTTTGTACTCGTTCATGTGCGCGGTGCGGCCCTTGAAGATTACGCCCTTGGTGTCGCACATGACGATGTTCTTTACCTGCACGCCCAGATTCACGTAGTGCGCTGCGCAGGAAATGGCGGCGGCTCCGGCGCCGTTGAACACCACTTTGAGATCTTCGAGTTTCTTGCCGATGATCTCGCAGGCATTCAACAACCCGGCGGCGGAAATGATCGCCGTGCCGTGCTGGTCGTCATGGAAGACCGGGATCTTCATGGTCTTCTTGAGCGTTTCTTCGATGTAGAAGCACTCCGGCGCCTTGATATCTTCAAGGTTGATGCCGCCAAACGTGGGTTCCAACAACTGGCAGGTGCGGATAATTTCGTCGGGGTTTTCGGTGGCGAGTTCGATATCGAATACGTCGATATCGGCGAAGCGCTTGAACAGAACACCCTTGCCTTCCATTACGGGCTTGCCGGCGAGTGCGCCAATGTTGCCGAGGCCAAGCACGGCGGTCCCGTTGCTCACAACCGCAACAAGGTTCCCCTTAGCGGTATAGCTATAGGCTAGACTCGGATCCTTCTCAATATCCAGGCAGGGCACAGCCACGCCGGGGGTATATGCCAAACTCAAATCCCACTGGGTCTGGCAGGGCTTGGTCGGAACCACCGAAACCTTCCCCGCCGGCGCATTAGAGTGGTATTCCCGCGCATCTTCAGGGCGAATCTTCATATGGATAAAGCCTTTCACGCTAATTGTACCTCGGGGTCTGAAATTGTGCTCCTAAGTTGTTGCAATGTAACGGTAACGGAGCCGTACGTTACGAACAGGAGGCTTGGTGACATACCAAGCCTGGGGACACACCAAGCCTAAGCCAAAGAGATTCATGGGTTTATAAATGCCTTATGCCTCGAACGCCTTCGCGACCTGGCCCACGGCCCAGGAAAGTTCCTCTTCCGAGATGATCAGAGGCGGCGCCAGGCGGATCACGTAGTCGTGCGTTTCCTTGCACAGCATGCCGAGTTCCTTCAAACGTTCGCAGTAAGTGCGCGCCGGGACCATCAATTCGATGCCTACCAGCAGCCCGCGCCCGCGGATCTCGCGGATATGCGGATGCCTGAGCTTACGGAGTTCATAGAGGAACCACGCGCCCAATTCGGCGGAGCGCTCAGCCAGCCGCTCTTCTTCAATCACGCGCAACGCCGCGCGCGCCACGGCGCAGGCCAGAGGATTTCCGCCGTAGGTGCTGCCGTGGCTGCCCGGACGGAACAGCCCCAGTATCCCGGCGCTCGAAACCACCGCGGAGACCGGGTACATACCGCCCGAGAGCGCCTTCCCCAAAATGTAAATATCCGGCTGCACGCCTTCGTGCTGGCAAGCGAACATATAGCCGGTTCGCCCGAGCCCGGTTTGAATCTCGTCGGCGGCCATCAGCACATCGTTGCGGCGGCAGATTTCGGCCACATCGCTGAGATAGCCATCCGGCGGAATCAGGATTCCCGCTTCACATTGAATGGGCTCGAACAGGAAACCGCAGGTGTTGGGGGTAATGGCTTCTTCCAGAGCTTCCGAATCGCCGAAGGGAACGCTGACGAAACCGGGCGTGAAAGGCCCGAATCCGTCACGGTAGAGAGGCTCGGAGGAAAAGCCGATCTCGGTTGTGGTGCGCCCGTGAAAGTTGTTGGCGCAGACAACGATTTCAGCGCGCCCCGCGGGTATGCCCTTGCTCGAATAGCCCCACTGCCGCATGGCCTTGATCGCCGATTCCACGGCTTCGGCGCCGCTGTTCATCGGCAGCACCATCTCCATCTCGCAGATTCGCGCCAGATCGGCGACGAAGTGCGGGAGCTGGTCATTACGGAATGCCCGCGAGGTAAGCGTGCAGCGAGCCGCCTGCTCCTGCAACGCCTGCACAATGCGCGGGTGGCAGTGTCCCTGGTTGAGGGCGGAATAGGCGCTCAGGCAATCCAGGTAGCGCTTTCCTTCCGTATCGTAGGCCCAGACGCCGGAAGCGCGCTCGAGAATAACGTCGAGCGGACGATAATTGTGCGCGCCCCAGCGATCCTCCAGCGCAATCAGTTCCCCGGGTTCCGTGCGACCGTTCTCCATCGGCTAGTGCCCCGCCCGGTGGCCTGAGGCGCTATCGGACGCCTTGACGGGGGCGGCGCCGAGATGGGCCGACGTCTTGGTGGCTTCCTCCACCGCGCGGGCCAGTACGGAACGGATTCTGCCGTCTTCGAGCATCAGCAAGCCGGCGATGGTGCAGCCGGCCGGCGTGGTCACGTCGTCGCGCAACGAGGCTGGATGCCGTCCGGTATCGAGCACCATCCGGGCCGAGCCTAGCGCCGTCTGCGCCACCAGCGTGAGAGCCAACTGGCGCGGCAATCCAACGCGCACGCCCGCATCGGCCAACGCCTCCATGATCAGGAAGTGATATCCCGGCCCGCTGCCGCTGAGCGCGGTGACCGCGTTGAAGTGCACTTCGTCCACCGGCAGGCACTTTCCGACCGCTTCGAAGACTTGCCGCGCGCGGCCCAGGTGCTCCTTGGACGCGTACCGGCCGGGGCAGACCACGGTCATGCCTTCGCCCACGATCGCCGGTGTATTGGGCATCGCGCGCACTACCGGGTTTTCCGAGCCGAGCAGCGATTCCAGGCGGTCCGTGGCGACTCCGGCGAGAATCGAGATGAGCAGCGTATCCCGGCGCAGCCCCGAGTTGCGCAACGTGGCGAGCACGGAGGCGGCATCGTTCGGCTTCACGCACATCAGGATTACGTCAGCCGAGGGAACGCGGCTCTGGAACTCCAGTTCCACGGGGATCCCCAACTCGCGCGCCGCGCTTTCGCAGGCCGCGCCGTTCTTATCCCCAGCCCAGATGCGGTCTTGGGCGATGACGCCGCTGCGAAGCAGACCGCGGATGAGCGTCTGGCCCATGACGCCGGCCCCGACAACTCCGAAAGTAGCCCCGTCGGCGATGATCGGAGTGTTGTTGTGCTCTTGTTCTTTAGACATAGCGCGTATTCACCTCGGGAAGGTTGCAGGCGGGTTCGAAACGCCCGGAAGTTATGGAACCTAAAGGGTGACGATAACACAGCGCGAGGCCCCGCCGCTAAGAGGAAAGGTGCGGGGCGGCGGACGCCGCCCCGCTGGGGAAACTAGCGCGCTTCGACGCTAACTGCCTGATCCAGTTGGAAGGTCAAAATAGCTTCCGAAGGAACTTTGATCGACTTGCCCTTGGTGAGAGTCTGAGTGAGGGCTCCGGCTCCCGCCCCGGACGCGGCGCCTATGGCGGCGCCTTTGCCTCCGCCCGCAATCGCGCCGATCACGGCGCCCAAAGCCGCGCCACCGCCGGTGAAGAGCGCAGTACGCTTATTGGCGCCGACCCCTTCCCTGCCCTTCTGCTCCATGTTCGTGGTGCTGAGGGCATAACTCCGCCCGGCCACCGTCACCGAACTCAAATCCAGAACCAGATCGGAAGCGCCGCGGATCTTGCCGCCCTGCGTAGCGGACACGATCCTGATCGTGGCGTCGGCGCCACGCGGAATCACCACATTTCCTTCCGCGTCCTTCACGTCCTCAGTCACCTGCGCCGAGTAACCCTCGCCATCGGCGGCGTTAGCGGAATCGATCGCATCATTCGTTCTCACCGGTATCTGAGTTCCGGCCGGTACCAGATGCGTCCGTGATGTAACGGCGGCTGCCGTGGGCTTAGGAAGCGGCTTGGCCGCCGGGGCCGCGGCCGGTTTGCCGGCAGGCGCCGGCTCGGGCGACGCAGCAGGCGGGGTAGACGCGGTTGGTTCCGGATTCGCGCCCGCGTACTCTACGGACCTCACCTGGGCCATCGGAATCGAGTGCGTCACATTATCCGCGCTCTGAATACTGATTTCGGATGCAGAACTTGCCACGACGGCGCCGGAAATACTCGTGCCGTCGCGCATAAATACGGTCGCTTGCGGCTTATCTGCCGCCACGCCCGCATCCTTCTTGGCGCACGAGGGCAACCATACAAGACCCAGCAACAACGGAATAGCAAGTAAGGCTTTAGTCATAGCATTGCTCATGGAGCAATTTTACATCCAAATGACTGATTCTCGGCCTGTTTAGCAACCTTTGACCTATCTGGCAACCGAGGCTAATTGAAGCCGGCTGTATGGCTGCTCACATATCGCGCGACATGCGCGGGATGAAAGAAGTTCCGTCTATTGACACGGGGACGACGTGGTTCTGCTGGATGGCTCGGCGCCGGGAAGACAAGGGCAGGCCAGGAGGAGGCCCGCCCCACCGGTTATCGCAGTCCGCTCAAATCGCGGACGGCGCCGCGCGATGCGCTCGTGGCAAGCGCCGCATACGCCTGCAAGGCTTTCGAAATCTGGCGATTGCGCGTGAGCGGCTTCCATGCCGCGGCTCCGCGCGCTTCCATGGCCGCCCGCCGTTTCGCGAGTTCGCTATCGGCTACGGCCAGAGTGATGGTGCGTTTCGGGATATCGATTTCGATCCGGTCGCCGTCTTCCACCAGCGCGATGGCCCCACCTTCGGCGGATTCGGGCGAGACGTGGCCGATCGAAAGCCCTGAAGTGCCACCCGAAAATCGCCCGTCGGTAATCAATGCACAGGCTTTACCGAGGCCTTTCGATTTCAGGTAGCTTGTGGGATAGAGCATTTCCTGCATGCCCGGGCCGCCCTTCGGCCCTTCGTAGCGGATGATGACGACATCGCCCGGTTTCACGCGGTCGCCGAGGATTCCCTCGACCGCGTCTTCCTGGCTCTCAAACACAACCGCGGGTCCGGCGAAAACGAGGCTCGCCGAATCGACGCCCGCCGTCTTAACCACGCAGCCGTCAACCGCGACGTTGCCGTACAGCACGGCGAGGCCGCCATCGGGACTGAAGGCGTGGGGCACGTCGCGAATGGCGCCCGCTGCGCGATCGAGATCGGCGCTCAGGTAGCGCGCGTCCTGGCTGAACGGCTCCGTGGTGCGGATGCCGCCGGGGGCGGCGCGGAAGAAATCGATCGCGGTGGGCTGCCCGCGCATGATATCCCACTGCTCCACGGCTTCGCCCAGAGTCCGCGCATGGACCGTGGGAACGTTGCGGTGTATCAAGCCGGCGCGGTCCAATTCGGCGAGGATCGCCAGAACGCCGCCCGCGCGGTGCACGTCTTCCACGTGGACCGTGGCGCTTGACGGGGCCACCTTGCAGATATTCGGAACGCGGCGCGAGAGGCGATCGATATCGCGCATGGTGAACGGAACGCCCGCTTCCTGCGCCGCCGCGAGGATGTGAAGCACCGTATTGGTGGAACCGCCCATGGCGATATCGAGCATCATGGCGTTTTCGAACGCCTCGAAGCTGGCGATGCCGCGCGGCAGTACGGATTCGTCGCCGCCTTCGTAGTAACGGCGGGCCAGATCCACGATGCGAGAGCCCGCTTCCAGAAAGAGCTGCTTGCGGCCGGCGTGGGTCGCCACCAGCGTGCCGTTGCCGGGCAGCGCGAACCCGAGCGCTTCCATCAGGCAGTTCATCGAATTGGCGGTGAACATGCCGGAGCAGGAGCCGCAGGTGGGGCAGGCGGAACGCTCCATCTCTTCGGTATCCGCGTCGCTCACCTTCGGGTCGGCGGCCGCCACCATGGCGTCGATCAGATCGACCGAGCGCATCAGGTCGCCCTGCTTCACCTTGCCCGCTTCCATCGGCCCGCCGGAGACGAAGATCGAGGGGACGTTCAGGCGCACCGAGGCCATGAGCATTCCTGGCGTGATCTTGTCGCAATTGGAGATGCACACCATCGCGTCGGCGCAATGGGCGTTCACCATGTATTCCACGCTATCGGCGATCAGTTCGCGCGAGGGCAGGCTGTACAACATGCCCGCGTGCCCCATGGCGATGCCGTCATCGATGGCGATCGTGTTGAACTCTTTGGCGATGCCGCCTGCCCGTTCGATCTCGCGGGCGACGAGTTGCCCCAAGTCCTTCAAGTGGACGTGTCCCGGAACGAACTGCGTGAACGAGTTAACGACGGCGATGATCGGCTTTCCGAAATCGCCTTCCTTGACTCCGGTGGCGCGCCAGAGAGAGCGCGCTCCAGCCATATTGCGGCCGTGGGTGGTGGTACGAGAACGATAAACAGGCATGACAGTTCCTTTAACGATACCAAGCCCGGGGAGAGGCGTTCAAACCGCTGCCGGGCAGAGGTCCCCGGCGAAGGGGCATCGCGCACATCGCTCGCCAGTGCGCATCGGAAAATCGAGCTTTTCCTGCGCCTCCTGGAACTCGCGCACCAGTTCATCGGGCGACCCAAGCAACGAGGGCGAAAGATCCACCTCGACGGCCGTGTCCGGCCGCAGAAAATGCAGCCAGGCGTGGTCCGGGGCGCGGCCCGTCAACCGCTCCACGGCCATGGCGTAGAGGCGGACTTGAAATTCGTATTCGCGCGCCCGCTCAGGGGCTTCGGCGCGCGTGACCGCGTCGGTTTTGTAATCGACAAGGGTGAGTTCCCCGCCCTCCTCGAACCAGAGATCGATCTGGCCGCGAATGACCAGGTCTTCCACCGACATCAGGAAATCAAACTCGCGCTCGATCCGCCCCGCACGCGCCGCGCGCCGTCCGAGCGGTCCCCTAACGAAGACATCGGCCAGCTTTGTGGCCTGCGGATCGGCATCCGGTACGGTCTCGCCCGCGAGCAACGCATGCACCTGCGATCCCAGTTCAGCGGCGGACAGGCCCTCGGAGGGGCCGCCTTTCGATTCGGGCGTGAAGCCGAGGTAGTGGCGCAGGTAGTAGGCGCGGGGGCAGCGCGCAAATGCGGTCAGCGCAGTTACCGTGGCGTTGCCGTCGCATTGGCCGGAAACCGCCGGCGCATCCAGCAACTCGACGCCGTTCGCCGAAGACGCCGCGGCGCCCGCCGCAAACGTGGCCGCAGTAGAAGCCGGCGCCCCGGCGCATACCGTTCGCAACTGCCACTCACGCCCGTCCGGGGCGCTCCGGGTGACGGTTTCGTCATGATCGCCGGAAAGATCCAGGCCGAGTTGGCCGGCCATGATGGCGGCCCAATTGGCCGGCTTGCCCCCGGGCGCCGAAAACGTTAGTATCAGCCGGTTCTCGGCGCGCGTCATGGCGACGTAGAGCAGCCTGTGGCTCTCATCGGTCTCATGGGCTTTTCGTTCCTCGCGCAAGGCGTGCTGGAAGAGATCGTCCTTCTCCTTGCGGGAGGCCGGATTGCGCCAGCGCGCGCCAAGGCCGGTCTTCCGCGAGAACGCAATCACCGGCGGTTCCGTATCCACACCTTTGTGCATGCCGGAAACAAACACCGTGGGAAACTCCAGGCCCTTCGCCGAATGCACGGTCATGATCTGTACGGCGTCGGCCTCATCGGCGGGCGCCGCGTCGGGTTCGCGCGGATTGGCGTCGCGGAGCAGCGCCAGTTCTTCCACGAACTCATCGAGCGACATCCGGGCCGAAGCCTCCCGCGCCATCGCCAGGAACTTGTCGATAGCGGCGGCGCCACGCGCTCCCGATTCCGGCTGGTAGCCGCACTCGTCGAGGGCGGCAATTAAGAGCCTGTCGAAGGTGACGTACTCGCGCCGCGCGCGCCACTCTTTCAGGCGGGCCTGGAACCGGTGGAGGGCGTCGTTGCGGGCGGGTGTTTCATCCGTGATTGCAAGTCCACGCGGCTTGAACACATCCAGCAGTTCTTCGGCGGACAGCCCCACGAGGGGAGAGCACAGCACCGTCGCCATGGCAATTTGATCGTTCGGGTTGGCGATCACCCGCAGCAGGCTCATCAAATCCGCAACTTCACGCGAATCGTAGAAGCCCCGGCCGCGATTCACCAGGTACGGAACTCCAGCGCTTTCGAACGCCGCGGTGAACGCCGCGATCACTTCCGTGTTGCGCACCAGCACGGCGATGCCGCTCCACGGCGCGCCCAATTCAAGCGCGCGCCGCGCCACCCATTCAGCTTCCACCTTCAGCGCGGCGCCAACCGGCTTGGCGGTACAGGCAAAACACTCCACGCTCACCGGCTGCTCTTCGTCGAACTTGCGCTCCGCAATCAGCCGGCGCGGCACGATTCCCGGGAGCCCGCCCGTAGCGGTTTCGACGGCCATGAGGATATCCGCGCGGCTGCGAAAATTACTCACCAGATCCACCAGGCGCCCGAGTTTGGCCTCAACCTCGTCGCGGTAGCGTTCGAACTCCTCGGGATTCGCATGGCGGAAGCCGAAGATCGATTGATTGATATCGCCCACGGCGTAGAACCGGTCGGGCAGGCGCAGCAATTCGAGCAACTTCGCCTGCTGGCCGTTGGTGTCCTGGAACTCATCCATGAGGATGTGGTCGAACTGGCTCTGAATTCTGGCCCGCACTTCCGGACTGGTTTCGAGCAGCCGCGCCGCGTACTCTTCGAGATCGGCGAAATCGAGCGCGCCCGCCTGCCGCTTGCGCTCCCTGTAGAGCCGGTCGAACCGGCTCAGAAAATCGAGTAGAAGCCGGCGCTCCGCGGAATAGTGCGCGGTGATCAAGGAGTATTGCAGGTCTTTGAGTTCCGTATCCCGAAGGCGCCTGACCAGTTCGGTGGCAGCCGCGCCACGCTTGCATTTGGTGAGGTTGGCGGGGAATACCTCGATTTCGGCCAAGGCATCGAGCGGCGTGCGCGCATTAATAATGCGCCCGGCCGATTCCAGTATTTGGTTCAGGTGCTCCCGCTGCGCGTGGCTCCAGCCGTCGGCTGGCTCGTCCGCTAGCGCCTTCACGGTCGGCGCCACATTGTCCGCATCTGGTCCGGCGGCGGGCTGGCTGTAATTGGCGAGATCCTCCACGCGCACGCCCGCGCCCCGCATGGCATCGTAGGCCGAGAGCGCTGCCTGCTCGAACTCCGGCGAGGAAAGGCCGCGGATTAGCGCGCGAACTCCGTCGGGATGGTCCGCAAACAGCCCTTCCACAGCGCCCGCAATCGCCTCCTGCTGCAGGCGCCAGGACTCGCGCGCATCGGCCACGTAGAAATCCGGATCGACGCCCGCGAACACGGCGTTTTCATGCAGCAGGCGCCCGCAGAACCCGTGCACGGTGGAAACCCAGGCGCGCTCCAGCTTCGCGCGGATGGCGCTCGACCCATGAAACGCCTCGGCCAGCTTCTTGCGCATATTGCCGGCCGCTTTTTCCGTGAAGGTGATCGCCAGAATGCGCAGCGGGTCTACGTCCGCCTCCACGAGCCGGCGGAAGTACTCCACGAGCACCGTGGTCTTGCCCGAACCGGGGCCGGCGACGACGCACGTATCAACGTTGCGCCGGTCCACATCCAGCGCCTCTAGCTGCGCGCTCGTGAAGGGCGTCTGCTTCATGCGCCCTCCGCCAGTTCCGCCGCTTGGCGTGACTTCAAGCGGCACACGTCGCCGTAATCGCAGCGTTCGCAATTCTTCAAATCGGACGGCTCGGCGTCAATCCGGCCACTTCGGATTTCCGTGACGGCCTGCGCCGCCCGCCGGGCCGCATCTTCCAGCCAGTTCTCCGGAATCGGTTTGCACTTGATTTTGCCGACCGCTTCGTTGCTCCAGCCCGCGTAGCATACGCCCTTCTTCAGGCCGACGTAGAACATCCCGGCCGGCTGCAGGCCCTTCCTCTCAGCGGCGAGGGAGTAAAGCGGCGCCTGCAAAAGGTTGCCGTCGTCCAACTTCGCCTTTGCGCCATGGGCCGCGCTGTACTTGTAGTCGATGACGTACGCACAGCCATCGGGAGTCTTGTCGAGCCGGTCGATTCTCCCCACGACTTCGAAATCGCCGAGCGCGTAGGCGAACTCTTGCTCGGCGGCGGATTCAAAGCCCCCGGGCCACTGTTCATCCGCGGCGAACTCGCACAGATCTTCGAGCATCGCAAGACGGAGGCGTTCCGCGTGATAGCCGGGCGGGACGCACAGTTCGTCCGCCTTCCGCCGGAAGATCTCTTCGAAGATCGCTCCGATATCGCCATCGCCTCCCCGCCACGCCGCCAGGGTTTTGTGCACGATGCCGCCCTGCTCGCTGAAATCGAGCCGCTTCTCGGGGCGCGGGGGCCGCTCGCCAATCCGCAAGATATTGCCGGCAAGGTATTTGAATGGGCAGGCAAGGTACGCTTCCAGGCCCGTCGGCGACACCTTCGCCGTGCGCTCGCGCAAGAAAGCCAGCGTCCGGGACGAAACGGGCGCCGGCGCCGCCGGCGCCACGGGAGCGCGCGGGCGCGGCTTTACCGCTCGCGTCGTCTCCGGCGCGAGTTCCATGTCTTCAAGAAAGATGGACGGCAGATTGCTCTCGCCGCGCGCATCGCACTCGGGGTAGGAGAGCGTCACGAGGCTCGTCCCCCTCGTCGCAGCCGCCTCAAACAGCGCGCGCTCGTCGCGCTCGAACTCGGCGGCGGTGCGCACGCGGATGCCCGCATCGTTCAGGCGGCAGCGGGCGCCTTCGGGGAAGAATGGGTCCTGGCGGTGAACCTGCGGAAACTGCTTTTCGATCATGCCGCAGATGAAGATCACCGGCAGGCTCCACTGGCGCGCTTCGGGCGCGCTGAGCACGTGGACCGCATTGCGCCGCCCGTCATTGAAGCGCAGCGGCTTCAACCGCAGCACGGATTCAAAGGCCTTCCAGAATTCCTCGATCCCGAGCGGACTCTCGCCGTCGAGCGCCTCCGCGGCTTCATCCAACGCTTCCTCGAACGCATCGAGTGCGGCAGCCTGGCCCCGCCATTCGAGCGCCCATTCGTGATCGGCGCCGTCCGCGGGACGCGCCGCCCGGAACAGAGGACGCAGTTCGCGCATGCGAAGAGCCCAGTCTTTCGGCTCAAGCGCCAGCGCACGCCACTCCTCCAGCGCGGCCATCCGATCGATCTTGCGCAGCAATCGCCCCGCTTCGGTGGAGCGCGGCCGTCCCTTGTCCGCGATCAGCAGTCCCTTCAACCCGCCGATACCGGAATTCGGAATCTGCTTGCGCACGTCGAAATCGAAGGCGTCCATAACGGGCGAATCGGCGAAGCGTGGCGCCAGCCGAAGCGCCGCCAGCGCTTCCTCGTGGTCCCAGCCGCGCAACATCGCATCCACGGCGCTTTTCAGGAAACGCACCACGGGATGCCGGTCGAGCCGCGAATCGAAATAGAACCGCGCCCGAACGCCGAAGCGCGCCAGCGTGGAGCGCAAGAGCGGCGCGTACGTCTCCGCCGAGCGAACGACGATGCCGATGTCGCGGAACTGCCTCCCCGCCGCTACCTGTTCGAGTATGCGCCGGGCGATGTCTTCGGCCTCACGCTCAATCGATGGCGCGCGGAACAGAACCGTGGCCGGAGCCGGGAGCTTTCGCGCGAGGCGTTCGACGCGTGAAGGAACCGGAGCGCGCGGAGCCAGGCGCAGATCCGGACCGGCAGTCAGAGTGAGCTCCGCGCGGCGGTCTAGCGCTGCGAGCACGCGCAACTCGGGGTCCGGCAGCGCGTGAAAACCATCCATCCAGATCGTCCGGATGGGGCCAAGACCTTCGGCATTGATGCGTTCGGCCGCAATTTCCAGCCGCCGGGCGCGGAGGCAGAGGCCGCGACGCGACAGTTCACGGTCCACCTCGCGGTATACGTCAACAAACGCCGCCGACAACGGCGCATCGGGCAGCGACCTCGCGAGGCGCTCGCTATCGCAACCGGCCGAAGAGAACTCCTCCATTGTGCGCGCCAGCGACGCGCAAAACCCCGGCGTATCCGCCACGGCGGCGAATTCGGGACGATTCGCGCGGCGCGCGGCAGCTTCCACAATTAGATACAAGACAGCGTCCGAAACCTGGCGCGCGTCGGCGGACCACTCCTCCAGAAATCCGGAAAGCGTCTGGATTACGCCGCGCCTGAGCACGAACCCCTCGCGCGCCATGCGGTTTTGAAGGTGCTGCGCCATCGTCGCCGTAGGGGCGAGAAGGCGCACGGATTCATCGCCCGAGCGCAAGGCGGCGCGCAACTCGTCAAGGACGAGGGCCGTCTTGCCAGAGCCCGCGGGACCGGTCACCAGGCGCATTGATCCTCAGTGTAACTCAGGCGAATAAAATGCGAAATGGGAGAACAATGCTCGCCGCCGTGAAACGCCGGGTTCGGGCTATAGTGCTTCCTGGGCCCGTAGCGTCATCACAACTTCGCCGATGCTGAGAACCGGAGAGCCTTCCACCTGGAACGCGGCGGCAAAGCTGCCGGCCAGTTCCGACCGGCGGAACTTCGCCATGGCTTCCTCGGAATCCCAGACATAAACAGCTCCGTGCTCGCCGGTCTCCGGGAATTTCAGATAGTACTTCTGGACGAGACTCTTCATGGCCCGATAATGGGGGCTCCGCTCTTCAAACGTCTTCAGTACTTCCTGGTCGGTTAGCCTCGACTTGAACCTGACAATCTGCGCAGTCACTTCCGTTTGCCTCGCTTTGGTTTCGCTTCTCCGCCGTGGTGGGGCATGCTTTAGCTTGCCCTTGATCCATGAAAGAAAACACTGACGGGCAAGCTAAAGCATGCCCCACCAACACTCGGTTACTTCACTACTATATTGACCAGTTTATCCGGCACGGCGATGGCCTTGACGATCTGCTTGCCCTCTAGCAGCGGCTTCACTTTTTCGTCTTCTTTGGCGCGCGCGATCAGCTCTTCCTGCGGCGTCCCGAACGGGGCGGACATGCGGGCGCGCAGTTTGCCGTTTACCTGGATGACGATTTCCGCTTCGTCTTCTTTGGCCAGTTCTCGATCGAATGCCGGCCAGCACTGGCGGAACACGGGGCCCTGCTTGCCGGCTTCATCCCAGATTTCCTGGGCGAGGTAGGGCGCGAAGGGCGCGAGCATGAGCGCCAGTTTCTCAATTACTTCGGCCGCGGCAGCGCCCGAGAGATTCTCTTCCTCGGCGTAGAGCACGTTCACCAGTTCCATGATGGAAGCGATGCACGTATTGAAGTGCCAGCGCGTTTCGAAATCGTCGGTGATCTTGCGGACGGTCTGGTGCAGCTTGCGCAGAACCTTGCGGTCGGAAGCGCCGTTCTCGGAAATCTTACCGGCGTTCCTGGTGACGAAGCGGTACACGCGGCCCAGGAAGCGGTAGATGCCTTCGGCGCCCTCGACGCGCCAATCGACTTCCTTTTCGGGCGGCGCGGCAAAGAGCACGAACATGCGCGCGGTATCCGCCCCGAACTTCTCGGCCAGCATATCCGCGCCCACCACGTTGCCCTTCGATTTCGACATCTTCGTGCCTTCGGCGATCACCATGCCCTGCGTGAACAGGCGCCGCGTGGGCTCGTTGTTCTTGATCAGCCCGATATCGCGCATCATCTTGGTGAAGAAGCGCGAGTAGATCAGGTGCAGAATGGCGTGCTCGACTCCGCCGATGTACTGATCGATCTCGAACCAATACGCGATCTTGGCCGGGTCGAACGGCATATCGCTATTGCGCGCATCGCAGTAGCGGTAGAAGTACCACGACGAATCGATGAACGTATCCATCGTATCCGTCTCGCGCCGCGCGGGCGCGCCACATTGCGGGCATGCCACGTTCACGAAATCCGGCACGTTTTCGAGAGGCGAGCGGCCGGTTCCGGTGATCTCCACGTTCAGCGGCAGCAGCACCGGCAGTTGATTCTCGGGAACCGGAACGATATCGCATTTAGCGCAATGGATCACCGGGATCGGCGTGCCCCAATAGCGCTGGCGCGAGATGCCCCAGTCCTTGATGCGGAACGTGATCGCGGCCTTGCCGAAGCCGTTCTGCTCGGCGTACTCCGCCATCTGGCGGCGGGCATCCTCGCTCGGCAGCCCGGACCACTGGCCCGTATTCTCCGCGACGCCGTATTCCGTGAACGCTTCCTTCATGCCGGGTTCGACGGCGAGCGCGCCATCCACCGGGCGGATCACCGGACGCACGGCGATCGCGTACTTGCGGCAGAACTCGAAATCGCGCTCGTCGTGCGCGGGCACGGCCATGATGGCGCCCGTGCCGTAGCCCATCAGCACGAAGTTCGCAATCCAAATGGGGACTTCTTCGCCGCTGTACGGGTTGCGCGCATAGTGGCCGGTGAAGTGGCCTTCCTTATCGATATCGCCGGGGTCGCGTCCCGCGCGCGCATCCACCATCGCTTTGGCGCGCGCCTTGCCTTCGGCATCGAGCAGTTGCTGCGCGAGCGGATGCTCGGGCGCGAGGATCAGGCACGTGGCGCCGTAAATCGTATCGACGCGCGTGGTGAACACGCGAATCGGCGTATCCGTGCCGGCGAGCGTGAAATCGATCTCGGCGCCTTCGGAGCGGCCGATCCAATTGCGCTGCATGGTGAGCACGCGCTCGGGCCAGCCGCCTTCCAGGCGCGCCATGTCGCTCAGTAATTCATCGGCGTAGGCGGTGATCTTGAGGAACCATTGTTCGAGCGCGCGCTGCTCAACGGCCGTATCGTCGTGGCGCCAGCAGCAGCCTTCCACCACCTGCTCATTCGCGAGCACGGTGGCGCACTTCGGGCACCAGTTGACCAGCGCCTTCTTGCGATAGGCCAGCCCGCGCTCCAGCATCTTGAGGAAGAACCACTGGTTCCAGCGGTAATACTCGGGCTCGCAGGTGGAAACTTCGCGGTCCCAATCGTAGCTGAAGGCGAAGCGCCGGTGCGTCTTCTTCATTGCCGCGATATTCTGCAGGGTCCACTCGCGCGGCGTACGCTTGTTGGCGATGGCGGCGTTCTCGGCGGGCAGGCCGAACGCGTCCCATCCCATGGGGTGCAAAACGTTGAACCCGCGCATCCACTTGTACCGCGCCAGGGCGTCGCCGATGGAGTAGTTCCGGATGTGGCCGATATGCAGCGTGCCGCTCGGGTAGGGCAGCATTTCAAGCACGTAGAACTTGGGTTTTGCCGTGTTCTCTTCGGCTTTGTAGAAGTCGGCGTCCTGCCAACTCTCGAACCACTTCAATTCAATCTGGCGATGGTCGTATGGCTTTTCGGGCATATTGCTGTTCTTTGGGGGTAGAACACCATCGTAACAGCTACGGCATTGGATGGGCTTATCGCAGAGACGCGGATGACTCCCGAGGCGGTGGCGTGCCTGTGGGCTTCCTTTGACGCGGAGACGCGGAGATTAAAGGCAGAGAACAATGGGGTTCAAAGTCAAAACCTGAGAGCGCGGAGGAAGCGGAGATAACGCGCGATCCTCTGCTGGAAGATGAATTCGGCGCCTTTTCCTATGACGCCTTCTTGAAGGGCGCGCTTGCGCGCGCCCTTCTGTCAGAGGGCGCCTAGCACTCGGGGCCGAAGTCTTTTTCGAATGCGGCGGCGAGGTCGGCGCCCCAGGTTCCCTTGGGGTGCATCTTGCCGGCGAAGAAACGAAGGACGGGGGGCTCTTCGTAGAATTCCAGACCGCCTATCATCTTGCGGTGGTCGTAGAGCCACTTCAGACGATCGGCGGCGTATTGAAAATGCGACATGGTGAAGACGCGGCGCGGAACGGCGAGGCGCACGAGTTCCATATCGGCGGGTACGTCGTTGCCGGCTTGGTCGCGGTCCATCGAAACGGAGCCGCGTTCCATGCCGCGAATGCCCGAAGTGAGGTACACGGCTGCCGAAAGCGCGCCGGCGGGGTACTCGCACTGCGGAACGTGATCGATGAAGCGCATGGCGTCAACGTGGGCGGCAAGTCCCCCCGCGGGCGTTACGACGGGAACTCCCTTCGATTGCAGCAGGGTGACGAAATACTTGATGGCGTCGGCGGAGGATCCGGCGACTTCGAGTTCCGTCATCTCACGCATGCCCACGGCCATCGCCTCCACTTCCTTCGACGACATGCCGCCGTAGGTGAAGAAGCCTTCGTAAACGGGCAGCCACGGGCGGATGGCTTCGTGGAGATCTTTGCGGTTGGTGGCGATCATGCCGCCGCGCACGCTGCAGCTCTTGCGCCCCGAAAGGTAGCACAGGTCGGCAACGGCCATGATTTCGCGGATGATGTCGCGAATGGAAGCGTTCTCGTATCCGGCCTCACGCTGCCGGATGAAGTACGCGTTCTCCGAAATCAGGCTGCCATCCACCACGAGGAAGATCCCCATGGGCTCGATGAGGGCTTTGACGTCCTTCAGGTTCTGGAGAGAGAACGGCTGGCCGCCGATGAGGTTGGTGGTGGCCTCCATGCGGACGAACGAGACGTTTGCGGGGCCGGCCTTCTCGATGGCGTCGCGAAGGCGGTTCAAATCCATGTTGCCCTTGAAGGGACACGAACTCTCGGGCTTCAAAGCCTCGGGGCCATAGAGTTCCAGAACTTTCCCGCCGGCAAGGTCAAAGTGCGCCTTGGTGGTGGTGAAGTGGTAGTTCATCGGGATGATTTGGCCGGGCTTGACGAATGTTTTCGCCAGCAGGTGTTCGGCAGCGCGTCCCTGATGGACCGGCAGCACATACTCGTAGCCAAAGATATCCTTAACTGCGTCGGCAAGCTTGTAGAAGCTTTCCGACCCGGCATAGGCATCGTCGGCCTGCATCATGGCCGCCAACTGATTGTCGGTCATGGCATTCGTGCCGCTGTCAGTCAGCATGTCCAGAAAGATGTCGCGGGTGCGCAAAAGGAAAGTGTTGTAGCCGGCGTCCTCGATAGCCCGGAGCCTGTCGCGAACCGGGGCCAGCCGTGTCTTTTGCACAATGCGAATCTTGTGCATTTCGATTGGGATTTCAGTGCCGTCGGATAAACGTATGCTCATAGTAGTGGGGAGTGCTCGGGAAGCATTTTAAGAGTTTCAGATTCGGTAACCCGCATTATAACCACAGGTCAATCGCGTCGCGGGCAAAAAAGGCGCACCACTCGCGAGTGTACACGGGCGGTCCGTGGCGGCGTAATCAGCCGGCAAACTCATTAGCTAGAATGGGACTGATGCTAAAACGGAAACTTGGCGACGGGCTCAGTGTTTCGATTCTCGGGCTAGGCTGCATGGGCATGTCCGAGTTTTACGGGCCCGGAGACGATGCGCAATCGTTCGCGGTAATCCACAGGGCGATCGACCTGGGCGTGGACTTCCTGGATTCGTCGGATATCTATGGAAACGGCCACAATGAGGAACTCATTGGACGCGCGCTCAGGGGACGGCGCGATCGGGCCATTGTCGCGACCAAGTTCGGCAACGTGCGCAAACCGACGGGCGAGTTCATCGGGGTCAACGGCCGCCCGGAATACGTCAAGGCCTGCTGCGACGCCAGTCTGAAGCGCCTGGGGATGGACACGATCGACTTGTACTACCAGCACCGGGTGGACCCGGACACGCCAATAGAGGACACGGTGGGCGCGATGGCGGATCTGGTGCGGGCCGGAAAGGTCCGGCATATCGGGCTATCGGAAGCGGCTCCGGAGACGCTGCGGCGCGCGTGCGCGGTGTACCCTATTGCCGCGCTGCAAACCGAATATTCCCTGTGGACGCGCGACGTGGAGCAGGGCATGCTGGCGACTTGCCGCGAGTTGGGCGTCGGATTCGTGGCTTACAGCCCGCTAGGGCGCGGTTTCCTGACGGGGCGGTTCCAGAAGACGGAAGATTTCGCGGAAAAAGGCGATATCCGGCGCACGGGTCCGCGGTTTAGCGGCGATAATCTGGAGCGCAACCTGCGTCTGGTGGAGCAGGTGAAGGAGATGGCCGAAAAGAAGCGCTGCACGCCGGCGCAGCTTGCGCTGGCATGGGTGCTAGCGCAGGGCCACGATATCGTTCCAATTCCCGGAACCAGGCGGGTCCGCTATCTCGAAGAGAACTTGAATGCGCTCGGAGTGCGCCTTTCGGGCGAGGACAAGAGCGCCCTTGCCGAAGCATTTCCGCCGGGAGTAACGGCCGGGGACCGCTACCCCGCCCCGGGAATGAAGATGCTCAACCATTAGCGGGAGCTATGGCCTGGCGATCCAGGCGCTCCAGGTAATCTACAGCGGCTTCCCGCAGGATCGCCGAGAGCAGTTGATTCGGCAGATTCGCGATCTTGCGGCGCGCCGATTCGCGCACCAGCCGTTCGTAAACCGAAGGAGGGAGCGTCACTGTGAGCCTGCGAAAATCGCTCTTCTCTCCGTGCGGCGGATTTGGATTGACGCTGAACTGTTCCATGGATGCTCACCCTATATGCACCAAGTCGTCTTCGTTCACCGGAATGGCGTCTTTGAGCTGATTTCGATAGGCGATTTTGATTAGAGGCGGAGCAATAATCGTGGTGGCCACCGACATGAATACCACCACCCCATAAGAGCTCCGCGAGAGGATGCCAAACCCGAGGCCGATCTGGGCCACTACCATGCCGACCTCCCCGCGTGGAATCATGCCGACGCCCACGCGCAGCGCTTCCGCTTTGCCCAAGGCCAGCGCCCCCAATCCGCAGCCAATAAACTTGGATACGACTGCCGCCGCAAGAATGAGGACTGCGAGCAGCGCCGTGCTGGCATTACCGAAAGCCGAGAGATCGACGTGCAGGCCGATTCCCGCCAGGAAGAACGGGACAAGCAATTCCGACACGCCCTGGGCGAGACCGCGCTCCCGAGGGCCAGTGCTCTCGCCTAATGCCAAGCCGGCAAGGAACGCTCCGACGATTGCGGCTACGCCCGTATAGACCGCCAGCAGAGCCAAGGCGAAAAGCAGGGACATACACAACGCGAAACGGGCCTCGGCGACTTTCAGCTTCGTATCTACGTGCGGCGTAACGCGCCCCATTGCGTGGGTGCCCCACTTGGCCACAATAACGGTGAAGGCCACGGCCGCAACCGCGGTGAGGGAGAGCTGCACTATGTCCAGCTTTCCATGAGTCAGACTGCTGACCACGGCGAGCACGATCAGCCCCAGAACGTCATCGATCACCGCCGCCGCGAGAATAATCCTGCTGGAAACAGCGTTTAGAAGCCCCTTAGATGCGAGTACCTGCGCGGTGATGCCCACGCTGGTGGCCACCATGGCTGCGCCCACGAAGATCGACTCGCTCATCGGCGCATGCCAGGCGAGCAGGATCGCCGTGCCCATCACGAACGGCACGATAACCCCCGAAAACGCCACGAGGGTCGCCGTACCGCCGACTTTCATCAGCTCGGAGGATCTCACCTCCAGCCCGACGCGGAACAACAGAAACATCGCGCCCAAATCCGAGAGCGCGCTCAGAAACTCGCTGGGCTGCAACCAACCAAGGACACTGGGGCCGATGAGAACACCGGCCAGAATCTCCCCAACGATTCCCGGCTGTCCGAGACGTTCCGCAATCTCAGCCATCGCCTTTGCCGCTACAAAGATCACCAGCATCGAGAGCGGTATCCTTGCGGGTCCGTCCGACGCAAAGAACAGCAGTAGAGCGGGAGTGCCTGGTAAGTGCATAGGCCTGGCCTAAACAGTGCGCGATCTACGCGCCGCAAGCAGCGCGGCGCCGCCGATTCCGATGGCCACCGCCAACGGCGGGGCTCCGTGAGTCACAAGAACAAAAGCGCCCATCACGGACGCCGCCAGAAAATAGCTCCACTTTTTAGTCATTTCCAATACACCACCAGGCAAAGAATTGCCGCCATCCCAAGCATCAAGAGAGCCGGCGTAGCCAGCGGCTTCGTCCATTCCGGCTTCTGCGTTCCGTCACACATGAGCTTTCGAATTTCCTGCAACTGCTTTCGCGCCAGATTCGTTTCCCATGAGTTGCTAGCCAAGTCGAGGGCTTTCAGCGTCTCGCGCTCGGCTTTGATAAGCGCCCGCAGCCGGTAATCAAGTTCAGCGAGCTTCAATTGCGCGAAGAAGTTGTTTGGCTCGAGTCCGACGGCAACCTCCAGCGCGTCCATGGACTTGTACACGTCGTAGTTCATGGCGTGCGCCATACCGAGGCAGGTGCGAAGATCCGCTGAACGGGGATCGTTTTCGCACGCAACTTCGAGCGCTTTGATGTATTCCGCCAGTTGGGCTGGCGAGACCGTGTGAGGGTCTCGCCAGGGTACCGGCGGCAGCCGCAGCCCAACAGTCTGCGTTATGCCGTGGTCCGTTTGAATCAGTTCGGTAGTCATTTGAGTGACCTGTTATGCGCGTGCCTTCAACTCGAACTCGGGATAGCCAAGAGCGCCCATTTCGGGAAGATCCAGGCCTTCGACTTCCGCCTTGGCCCCAACGCGCTGTCCAATCACCACGTCAACCAGCCAGTTGAAGACAAAGCTCAAGGTGAAGACGAACCCCAACAGAGTTGCAACCCCCATCAACTGCGCCACCAATTGGCTTGCGTCGCCGTAGAACAAGCCTCTAACGTTGCCGCTGACTCCGCCCCATCCGCCGCCATACGTGCCGTCGGAGAAAAGGCCGACCGCGATCACGCCAAACAGTCCGTTCGTGCCGTGTACGGAAATCGCGCCCACCGGATCGTCCACCTTCAAAATCTTGTCGACGAACTCAACCGACAAGCAAACCAGAATGCCCGCGATCAAACCGATGATGCAAGCGCTCACTGGATTAACAAAAGCGCACGGGGCCGTGATAGCCACCAGACCGGCGAGGAATCCGTTGCCGGACATGGAAGCATCGGGCTTTCCATAGCGTATCCACATATAGAACATCGCGCCGAAGCCGCCGGCCATTCCCGCCAGCATCGTATTGACAGCGACCGTTGCGAAGCGAAGATTGCCCGGCCCGGAAGAGCCCAGCGTGGATCCCGGATTGAAACCGAACCACCCGAAGGCCAGAATGAAGCAGCCTGTGAGCACAAGGACGATATCGTGCCCGACAATCGCATTCGGCTTGCCGTCCCGGGTGAACTTACCCAACCGCGGACCGATGATCATCGAAACCGCCAGTGCGGTGATTCCGCCGACCGAATGCACTACGCCGGAACCGGCGAAGTCCACGTAGCCGTGGCCTAATCCAAAATTCGCGCCAAGGGTTGCAAGCCAGCCGCCGCCCCAAGCCCAATTGCCGAATAGCGGATAGATAAACGCGCCAAGGAGGAACGTGGAGACGATGAACGCCGCGAACTTCCACCGTTCTGCCGCCGAGCCTGTGACGATCGTGGTAGTGGTGTCCATGAATACCATCTGGAATAGGAACATCACCATCACGCCGACGTCATAAGTGCCGCCTTGCATCAGGAACCCGCCGTGCTGTCCGAACAGACCGACTGTCTTCCCGAAGAGCGAGATCGTGTACTCCGCGTTCAGCGGAGCTGTGCCGCCAAGATTCGCGACCGCTCCAACGCCGCCCATCTGGATGGTGAAACCGATCAGATAATAGGCGAACAGGCCGACGCCGTAGACCATAAAGTTCATCATCATGGTGTGATTGGCGTTCTTGGCCCGGCAGAGTCCCGTTTCGACGATCGCGAAGCCGGCCTGCATGAACATGACCAGGAAGCCCGCGATTAGAGTCCACGTGAAATTGATGGCAACCCGGTTTTGCCCGACCTGGTTCAGTACGTCGGAGATCGCGAGCCCCTTCTTGGAATCGGCAACCACGATGTCGGAAGCGTTGCCGGTGAGCGAACCATCCGGGTCGCCCTTCACGCGGAGTTCCATCTTCGGTACGTCAACGTTCTTGAGGTCCGCATCGGTAATTGCCGCAGGGCCGGGGGGCGCCGCCACCGGGGCCGCAGCGGGCGCTTGTGCCATGCCCAGCGATGCGGCGAACAGTGTCAGAATGAGCAGTGCCAAGTATCTCTTCACGTCATTTCCTCCAGATCGCATTCTTAAGGTAGGCTCGGTTCATCACGCCAAGAATCCCTATAAGGCTTAAGGCGATTCCGGCCAGCACCATCACCATCCGTCCCCCCACGCTTGACGTCATACCCAAGCTCAGTAGGGCGAGGACAAATCCGAGCAGCGTCATTAAAAGTCCTACGAGAATCATGTCTGTCTCCTCTTATTCCTCTTTGTGTTCCCACGGCTTGCACTTCAGAAACAGGCCGACTGAAACGCCCAGAAGGACAAGACCGCTCAAGAGGGGAACGAAGCTGATGTTCCCTGCAACCCCGGCCGCAATCAACGTGAAGGCGACCAAAAATAGAACCACAGCTTGTGCCTGTGTGGAATTTGCTCCCATAACATCCTCCAAAGTGAAATTTAGTTTGCGTCCGGACGAATCAAATGGCCATCTCGCCGCGGTCGCCGTTGCGGATACGGATCGCTTCGGCCACTTCGAAGACGAAGATCTTTCCGTCGCCGAGTTTGCCAGTGCGGGCAGCGCCGCTGATCGCCTCGCAGACCTCCGCCGTGCGCGCGGCCGGAATGACGATTTCCAGCTTCACCTTGGGCAGCATGTCGATGTTGTATTCCTGCCCCCGGTACACCTCTCGATGGCCTTTCTGCCTGCCATGGCCGCGAACATCGGTGATTGTGATGCCGTCTATGCCGATGGCAGCCAGCGCCGACTTAACTTCGTCCAACTTGAATGGCTGAATAATCGCTTCAATTTTCTTCATCGTTTCGTCCATAGCGGCAAAGGGCCGCGTTTGTACACTCGTCCACCGGCGCAACTGGCAGAACGGGCTAGGGACACGGTTTTCGTACCGGCCCGGCGCCACTACAACGCCAGCGACGCATCGGCAAAATACTATTTGTGTTGGGATCCCGACTTGGGGAACGGCTCGCCAGACAGGGGCGAGGGGTGATTCACTGAGCTCCGATACAGCCGCCTGTTGGCGTCTTGCATCGTTAAATTCAGTCTATGTGCGGGGATCGTTTTTGTCCAATCGAAGTTTTGTATTTAGGTTTTATGAATTTTGAATGGAGCGATGAGCTAGAGCCGGAAGGGGTTGGGACATTCAGTGAGGATTCCGCGGCGCCCCGGGCATCAAAACAGGCGCAAGAATCGAGCGGCCGAGCACTCAAACCGCGAGTCCCCGGCCGCTCTGTGACGCTCAGTAACCGTCGCCGGTGGTCTTCACCTTCCCCGCGAATGAGCGGTAGACGAAAGTGAAATATCCCAGGGCGAGGGCGATACCGGGTATGAACCAGGCCAGGCCGATCCAGAGACCGTAGGGCGCGGCCGAAGCATTCGTGATGCTGAGCGACAACGCGGGATCGGTATTCGACGGGAGCACGTAGGGGTAAACGCCGAACACGACGCTGGTCAGCATGCCGACAATGAACAGGCTGGAGGAGAGGAACGCGTTCAGCGCGTTCTTCCCGTTTGAGAACTGCATGCCGGCCAATCCGGTGACGGCAAGCAGCGGGAAGATATAGCCCCAGGGGCGCTCGGCGAAGCTTTGCGCGAGGCGCGGCTGAATTTGGAAGCTGGCGATGGTGAGCGGAATCGTGGCTATGGCTAAGGCCCACAATCCGCGTCCGGCAATACGCTGGGCGCGCGCTTCCACTTCGCCTTCCGTTTTCAGGGAGACCCACATCGCGCCGTGAACGGTCAGCGTCAGAAGAGAACAGACGCCCACCAGCACGGTGTACCAATCGAGAATGCCCGGGTCGGCGCCCGGAAGGAAGTTCGTCCAAAGCGGAAGGAAGAACTCGCCCGCGCGATCGAGCGGAACGCCGCGAACCACGTTGCCAAGGGCCGCTCCGAAGAAGATGGCTAGCAGCGCGCTCGCGCCCGAAAACACCACGTCCCACAGCGGGTTCCAGGCGAGGCTCTCAATGTGGTTGCGGAACTCAATGGCAATGCCGCGCAGGATGAGCAGCCACAAGACCATCATGAGCGGGAGGTAAAACCCGCTGAAGCTGGAGGCATAGAGCGAGGGAAACGCGAAATAGAGCACGCCTCCGCCGGCCAGCAGCCAGACTTCGTTGCCGTCCCACACCGGGCCGATCGAACGCAGAATCGTGCGGCGCTCGCCATCGGTACGCGCCGCTATCAGATGAATAATGCCGGCCCCGAGATCGAATCCGTCCAGGACCACGTAAGCCGCGACCATCACCGCGACCACGCAAAACCAGATAGTTGGCATAACGCTAGCTCCTCGCCCCCTGAATAATCGGCTCGGCGATCTTCTCCGGGCCGTGCTCGATCTCGCGATAAACCAGGAACAGGAAGAGGATCGCGAGCACCGTGTACATCCCCATAAAGCCAATCAGCGTGAACAGCACGCTTCCCTGCGCCACGTGCGGCGAGACGCCGGAGAACGTACGCATCACGCCATAAATCAGCCACGGCTGCCGGCCGACCTCGGCGGTGATCCAACCGGCCGTGGTGGCGATGTAGGGGAAGGGCGCAAGCAGCATCAAAGCCCAGAGCAGTTTGCGGCATTCATAGAGCTTGCCGCGCCACAGGGCGAACGCCGCCAGGCCCATGGCCGCGATGAAGATGGTCCCGAGCCCCACCATGATGTGGTAGGCGTAATAAAGCAGCGGGATATTGTCGGGCCAACTCTCGCGCGGGAACGAGTCAAGGCCCTTCACCTCCGCGTCCCAGGATTGATACGTCAGGAAGCTGAGCACGCGCGGGACGGTGATGGGGTTATCCAAGTGTTTGTTCTCCATATCCGGCTGGCCGATGAGGGCCAGCGGCGCGCCCTGCGCGGTTTCGAACAAGCCCTCCATGGCAGCCAGGGTAGCGGGCTGGCTCGCCGCGATATTCCTTCCCTGCCCGTCGCCGGTCGGGAACGCCAGCAGGACGGCCGCAATAACCCCGGCGATGACGCCGATACGCACGAATGTGCGCCCGTAAGCTTCGTGGCGGTGGGTCAGCAGGTAAAGCGCGCCCACGGCGGCCATAACGAAGCTGGCGGTCACCACCGAGCCGATCATATTATGCAGGTATTGCCAGAAGACCCAGGGATTGAGGATCAAGCCCCAAAAGCTGGAGAGCAGGATTTGGCCGTTTTCGATGCGGTATCCAGTGGGATGCTGCATCCAGGCGTCGGTGGCTACAATGAGGAACCCCGAGGCCCACGAGCCCACGAAGACGGCGACTGCGGACAGGTAGTGCAACTTCGGCCCCAGCCGTTTCTCACCGAATAAGAACAACCCGAGGAAACTCGATTCGAGGAAGAACGAGAACACGCCTTCCATGGCGAGGGTCTGCCCGATCACCCCGCCGGCTTCTTTTGAAAAACGGGCCCAATTGGTTCCGAACTGGAACTCCATGGGGATCCCTGTCACCACTCCCATCGCGAAATTGATGGCGAACACTTTGGCCCAGAAGCAGGCCGCCCGGTTATAGTGTTCGTCGCCGGTTCGCATGCCCATGGTCCTGAGGACAACAATCAGCAGCGCGAGGCCCATGGTCAATTGCGGGAATAGGTAGTGGAACGTTACGGTAAAGGCGAACTGCAAACGATGAACTGTTAGTGCATCCATATGATTCGGAGGGGGCGCCCAAACGCAGGCCCGCCGGAACTCCTTTTTCCGCCCTATTGTACAGGTCACCCGCCTGTTTCAGTGGGCAAGCTACAGCATGCCCCACTTCGAGGTGGAAAACTAGCTTTGCGATATTCGGGATGGAATATCAGTTATCGGATGCGGGCGGCAAGGGGTGGATGCAAGAAATATCAAAAAAGATGCAAGCCAAAACGGGCTGATTGTGGCGCCCGCTTTCGAGGGGCGGCGCGGGGGATTAGCGCCGGCTTTCGGGGTCTGCCCGGGACTGGCTGTCATGGGTTAGCGGCAGGCGGCCGCAGCAGGAAAAAGCCGCGACGAATCGCGGCTCTGCGGGCCGAGGCCCGCGCCACAGGGGGTCAGGCGCCCGGCTTCAGACGCCTTTCGAGGATTTCGCGCAGCATTCCGAGGATTCCACGCCCGCCGCCTTCAGGATGCTCTTCATGGGGCACCAGTTGGTGAAGCCCGACTGGAACAGGTTTAGGCCGACGAAAGCGGTAAACAGATACCACGCCGGATTCACCCAGTAGCCCAGCGCGACGCTCAGCATCACGAAGAAACCGCCAATCAGGCGGAGATAACGTTCGATTGACATACTTTCCTCTTTCGATTGATGACGTAGTAAACGATGGGCACGGTCATGCGCGAGAGCGCGAGGGAAGCGACTTCCCCAGCCATGAGCGCAATGGCTAAACCCTGGAAGATGGGGTCGAACAGAATCACGCCGGCGCCCACGACCACGGCGGCAGCTGTAAGCATCATCGGCCGGAAGCGCACGGCTCCGGCATCGATCACGGCCGCATCAACCTCAGCCCCCTCGGCGAGGCGCAGTTCGATGAAATCCACCAGAATGATGGAATTTCGCACCACGATCCCGGCGCCTGCGATGAAGCCGATCATCGAAGTCGCCGTAAAGAACGCGTTTAGCAGGCCGTGGGCGGGCAGAATACCCACTAGCGAGAACGGGATGGCCGCCATAATGATCAGCGGCGTAACGAAGGACTGGAACCAGCCGACCACCAGAGCGTAGATCAGGATCAGCACCGCGGCGAACGCGATACCCAGATCCCGGAATACCTCATAGGTGATGTGCCATTCCCCGTCCCATTTCATGGAGTAGTGCTCGGAATCGGTGGGCATCGCCGCCATGTGCTGCTCAATGGCGTAACCTTCCGGCGCCTGCATCTTCGCCATATCGGGCCCTAACTTGAGAATGGCGTAGACCGGGCTTTCCATCGCGCCGGCCACGTCTCCGGTGACGTAGGTGACCGGCATCAGATTCTTGTGATAGATGCTCTTATCCTCGATGGAGTCTTCCACGTGGACAAGTTCCCGCAGGGCGACGAGGCGGCCGTTCCGTCCGGCGACCTTCAGATCCTGAATCTGAGCGAGGTCGGAACGCGAAGCCCGGTCGAGGCGCACCGTCAGGGGTATGTCCTCTTTAGAGGAATCCACGTGCAACAGGCCGGCTTCGTAACCAGCCAAGGCGACTTGGAGCGTGCGCGCGATATCGTCTTCGGAAACGCCGCTGAGCGCTGCCTTTTCTTGATCCACCACGAGGCGGCGCTTGGGCTGATCGTCTTCAACGTACCAATCCACATCCACCACGCCGTTAGTGCTCTTCCATAGGTCGCGGATGCGGCCGGCGATGGCGATGCGCTCGACCTGAGCGGGGCCGTAGACTTCAGCGACCAGGGTCTGGAGCACCGGCGGCCCGGGCGGCACCTCGGACACCTTGACGCGCGCGCCGAACTTCTCGGCCACGGGAAGCAGGCGCTGGCGAACCTGCTTGGCGATTTCGTGGCTCTGCAATTTGCGTTCGCCTTTGGGCAGAAGGTTCACCTGGATATCGGCTACGTTCGGGCCCTGGCGCATGTAGTAATGGCGCACCAGACCGTTGAAGTTGAACGGGGAGGCCGTGCCTACGTAGGTCTGAAGGTTGACCACTTCGCTCTGGCCGAGCGCGGCGCGGGCCAGTTCGTTGGTGGCGCGGGCGGTCTCTTCAAGCGTTGTGCCGTTGGGCATGTCCACGATCACCTGGAACTCGCTCTTGTTGTCGAAGGGCAGCATCTTGACCTTGACGAACTGGAAATAGAAGAGTGAGACGGAGCCGAGGAGCAGCACGACAACCCCGCCGAGGAAACCCCACCGGAGCCCGGAGTTGTGCAGGATGGCTCCCATCACGCGGCGGTAGAGGCGCGTGGCCAGGTCTTCCCGCTCGCCGTGCGAACTCTGGCCGGCTGATTTGAGAATGCGGACCGCGGCCCAGGGAGTCACGATGAAAGCCACCAGCAGCGAGAAGATCATCGCGGCGGACGCCCCGATGGGGATGGGGCGCATGTAGGGGCCCATCAAGCCGCCGACGAAGGCCATCGGCAGAATCGCCGCGACCACGGTCAACGTTGCCAGGATGGTGGGGTTGCCGACTTCATCCACGGCCTCAATGGCAACGTCATACGGCGGCCGCTCGCGGTTGGCGGGCATGCGCCAGTGGCGCACGATATTCTCGACGATCACGATGGCGTCGTCCACCAAAATTCCAATGGAGAAGATGAGGGCGAACAGAGTGATGCGGTTCAGCGTGTAGCCGTAGAGGTAGAAGACGGCCAGCGTGAGCGCCAGAGTCACCGGGATGGCGAGAAACACAATCAGCGACTCGCGGAAGCCGAGTGTGATCGCAATCAGTATGCTCACCGAAACCACCGCGATGAGCATGTGGAACAGCAGTTCGTTCGATTTCTCGGCGGCGGTTTCGCCATAGTTGCGGGTGATGCCCACCGTCACGTCGCCCGGGATTACGCTGCCCTTGAGCGGCTCGATGCGGCGAAGCACGTCATCCACTACCTTGACGGCGTTGGCGCCCTTCCGCTTCGAGATGGAGATAGTCACCGCGGGCTGGAACTGGCCCGATCCCGCGTTCACGGTGCGCACGTACTCAGACGGCTCCGCGCCGCCATCGGCGACATCGGCCACGTCGCGCACAAATACGGGCTTCTCATTGGCGACGCCCGCGACCACGTTGCGCACATCTTCTGCGGTGCGGAGAAACTCGCCGGTTTCGAGAACGTATTCGCGGTTGCCCGATGCGAATTGTCCCGAGGGCAGCCGCCGGTTGGAGAGGCCGAGGGCGCCCGCGACCTGAAGCGGCGAAAGGTTGTAGGCGTTGAGCCTGGCTTGATCGAGCGTAATGCGGATCTCGCGCCTCTGGCCGCCGATCAGGGTCACGGCGGCAACGTCGGGCACCTGTTTAATCGCGTCGTGCACCTGGGCGGCCACCTGGCGCAGTTCGAGATCGCCGTAGCGGGTGCTCGAAAGCGTCAGGCCCAGAATCGGAACGTCGTCTATGGAGCGCGGCTTCACCAGCGGCTGCGAGGCGCCGGGAGGGATCAAGTCGAAATTCGCCAGCAGCTTCTGGTTGAGGCGGACGATGCTCGCTTCCTCGTTCTGGCCCACGTAGAAGCGCACGATGGCCATCGAGGAACCGGGACTCGAAGTCGAATAGATGTACTCGACGCCGGGGATCTCCCAGAGCAGCTTCTCCATGGGCTTGGTGATGCGCTCCTCCACTTCGTGAGCCGAGGCGCCGGGCATTTGGACAAAGACGTCGATCATCGGGACGATGATCTGCGGCTCTTCCTCACGCGGCAGCTTCCACACGGCGAACCCGCCGATCAGAAGTGCGCCGCTGATGAGGAGCGGCGTAAGTTTGGAACTGATCCATGCCTTGGCGAAACGCCCGGCAGGACCGAGGCGGCGGGGCTCGCTCATTATCTGACCTCCAGCCGGGCTCCGTCTTCAAGACCGGTTGGAACGGGCGCGACCACTTTGTCTCCGGCGGTCAGGCCCGAAAGCGCTTCAACGGCGTCCCCGGAACGGCGGCCGGCGGTGATGAGGCGCGTGCGCGCCACGCCGCCATCCGCTACGAATACGGACTGCAACTGGCCGCGCTCGATGATCGCGGAAGCCGGAACCGTCAAAACGGTCTGCGACCCGAGCGCAAACCGGGCGCGGCCGAACATGCCGGAGCGAAGTTCGGGGCCGGCCGGAAGATCGATCTTGACCGTATAGGCGCGCGAAGCGGCGTCAACGGAGGGAACAATCTCCGATACCCGGGCGTTCCATGTGCGGTTCAAGGCCTCCATGACGACTTCCACCGGCTGGCCGACGCGCACCGAGGGCCCGCGGGATTCATCCACCTGCGCTTCAAGGCGGTAAGCGCCGCCCTGCTCGATGGTGAAGAGCGGAGCGCCGGGCGCGGCCATGTTACCGACTTCAACCGACTTCGCGGTCACGATGCCGGCGAACGGAGCCGTGATGCGCGCGTAGCCAAGCATGATCGAAGCCGAGCGCACTTCCTCTTCCACCTGCGCCATGCGCGAATCGAGCTGCGCGCGTTTGGAACGCGCCATTCCGAAATTGGCCTCGGCGCCCTTGAGGCGGGCGGTGGCCTCGTCGAACTCCTGGTTGGAGATGGATTTCTTAGCGTAGAGATCCTGCATGCGCTTGAAGGTAGCCTGCGCGAGATCGAGGTTGGCTTTGGCCGCTGCCATGCCGCTGTCAGCCTCGGGAATGGCGCTTTGGACCTCAGCCCTCGCGGCTTCCGCCCGGCGGACGTTGGCTTCCATATCGCGCGCATCGATCACCGCGAGCGTCTGGCCTTCGGTGACTCGGTCGCCGGTTTGAACGGCAACCTGCAAGACGTAGCCCATTACTCTGCTCGAGACGGTCCCGGCGGCGCGGGCGCGAACGGTACCGGTGGCCTCATACGCATCCGGCCAGTTCTGGGAAACAACCGCGGCCGTAGTGACGGCGCGGGCTGGCCCGGCTGGGCCTTCCGCGCGCCGGGCGGGCTCGGAGCTTCCTCGGCAGGAGGTAAGAATCGGGAGCGATAACAGGAGAAAATACAGTACCGGTTTCATTAGTTCAATACCTCCGAATCCGCGGTGAGCCTGCCTGCGGCGTATTCCAACATGGTGGCGGCGATGCGCTGGTCGTGCACCGCGGCGAGATAGCGTGTCCGGGTCTCAAGGGCGGCGGTTTCATTCCGCAGCAGGTCGGTCACGTTCGCCATTCCCGCCTCATAGCGGTTTTGAGTAATGCGCAAGCTTTCCTCGGCTTGGCTGACGGATGCCTTGGCGACTGCAATGCGCTCGATAGCGGCGCGCAACCCGGCGTAAGCCTGGCGGGCCTGCAAGCGCACGGCGGAATCGGAGCGCTGGCTCGATGCCTCGGCGCGTTCGATCATGTTGCCGGCCTCGGCGATGCGGGCCTTGTCCCCAAAGCCGTTGAACAGGTTCCAGCGCAGGCTGACCGACGCCATCCAGTTTGCGCCGCCGCGATTGATGAAGCGCTGGCGGTCGGCTTCGAATCCCGCGCGGAAACCGATTTGCGGCAACAGCGAAATGCGCGCCAGGGCGGACTGGTTGCGTGCCAGATCGGCGGCAAGCCGGCTTTGGCGCGTTTCGGGGCGATCTCCGGAGGCGCTCTTCTCCAGAGCCGCGAGTTCCATATCCGGTACGGCGGCTGGAGCCAGCGCGGTAGTCAAGTTATGAGGAGCGTCCAACGGAAGGCCGAGCGCGTCATTCAGCGCGGCGCGCGCCACTTCCAACTCAGCGGCGCCATCGATGCGCCGCTCCGTGACGGCTGCCAGGTGGACGCGAATCGAAAGGACGTCAACATCCGTGGACATACCCGCGCCGCGAAAGGCTTCCGCCCTGGCGAGATCGGCTTCGGCGGAGCGCACGGCCTGTTGGGCGGCTTTCAGGTTCTCGGCTGCGAGCACGGCGCGGTAGTAGGCGCGGGTGACGCCGGCGACCACGTCCATGCGGGCGGCGCGCAGTTCCTCATCGGTCATGCGCCGGCCCAACTCGGCGGACGCAACCGTCTTGCGAACTTGGCCGCCATCGTAGATCGTCTGATCCACGGTGATCGCCGATTGAAAGTTGTTCATCGAGTCCGGCCGGTTGAGGGGGCCGATGGCGAAGTTCTCCATGCCGAACTGATGCTGCGTCAGCAGCGAACTGAAGACGAAGACGGGATTGTTGCTGCGGGCGTAAGTTTCCGAGTAGTCCACCTTCGGAAGCTTGCCGGAGCGGGCTTGGGCGACACGCATTTCCGAAGCGCGCAGCCCGGCAGCCGCGGCCTGGATTCCGCGATTTTCGCGCAGCGCGAGGGCGACGGCGTCCTTAACGGAGAGCGCGTCCTGAGCGCAGAGGGGCCCAACCAGGAGTAAGGGGATCAGAATTCGCATTTCGAGTTTCAGCGGCTTTCGAAGATAAAGATGCAGATCAGGGGCGGAGGTGACATACTCCGGGCCGGGCGATGTCCGTAAGGCGTGGGGCTAGTGGAAGATCCCGGCCGTCACGGATGAAACGGGCACTTCGCCGGATTCGCGATGATGCCGCGGTAGATCGTGAGCGCAGCCAGCACAACCATTACCACGGCGCCGGCGCGGGGCGGAAACAGCCGCCAGCGGGCGATCCGTGTCCCGACAACGCCACACAGAGATAGCGGCAGCGCGCTGACCAAGCCCAGAACGGCCATGATTGCGGCCCCGTGCAACACGGACCCGGAGAGGGCGGCAACTCCTACGAACCCGAAGCTGATAGGGCACGGGAGCAGCCCATTGAGAGCTCCGATCAACAAAGCGCCGGGAGCCCCTTCAGCCGCCAGTTGACCGAGCGGGTTCAAAACGCCGGGCCGCACGAGCGGACCGAGGCGCAACAGGCCGAACGCATCGAGCGCCGCGACCAGCAGCAATATTCCCGAGACGATGGCGAGAACGCGCTCCCCGATTCCAAAAGGAGCGGCCGAGGTGAGCGCCCCGCCTGCCGCTCCCGCAAGAGCGCCAAGCAAGACGTAGGTGGAGAATTTCCCGCCAAGGTATGCCGCTACGCGTAGAGGCCGCCGGCCCGCGGCGAGCGCGGCGAAACCGCCGCACATGCCGGCACAGTGCGGCGCCCCGGCCAGAGCCCCCGCCGCGAGCGCGCCGAGCGATGCGGCGAAGGCGTCCATTAGTGCGCCCTCGTCGCCGGAGGAGTGGACAGAGCCGAAATGGGAAGCCGTTGGACGTGCGCCAGCCAGCCCCATCCGAAGCCGCCGACAAAACCCGCGGTGACCAGCGCCTCAATGGCGAATGGCGCTCCCCCGCCCTTCCACAGCGACGGAACGATCCACAAGTAGCGCTCCAGCCAGATCATCGCGAGTATCCAGATAGCGACGAACATGAGCGCCTTGGGTCTGCGTTTTAGCTCTCTACTGAGTAGAGGAAGCATGGGCAGCAGGAAGGCGCCCCACGCCGATAGCCAGCCCACGGGAGCGAACGGCATGCGGTAATAGCGCGGAATGAGCCACGCGATCTCTTCGGGCAGATTGCCGTACCAGAACACCAGCCACTGGGCCCAGAACAGGCCGCCGGTCAGAAGACAGAAGCCGAACAACACGCGGCCGAGATCGTGAACCTGGTCCGCCTTCAGGTGGTTTTCGAGGCCCCACTCCTTGCCGAACAAGGCCGTTCCGACCGCCAGCAGCGCCAGCATGGAGTAGAACGAGCCGACGAAGAAATACCACCCGAGCATGGTGTTGTACCAGTGGTCGTTTAGCGACATCACCAGATCGAACGCGAGCAGGGAGAACCCGAGCGCGAAGGCGATCACGAGCCCCGGAGCCAGCTTCCCGGCGCGCTCTTCCCAAGCCCCTTGGCGCGGCTCGGGAGCATCGCCGCTCAAGAAATCCACCGGCCGCGAGCGCCGGAGCGTGCCGAGCGCGAGCGCGGCGCGGATGGCCCCTCTCTGGGAAAAGACAACGTAGGCGAGGCTCAACCCGAATACGAGCAACAGCGCGCCCGCGTCGCGCAACGCCATGGCGGGCACGGTGAGCCATTTCTCACGCCCGGGATACGGAACGCGCGCCCACGGGTATATGCTCGAAGCGCCGAAGGCCATCAGCACTATAAACAGGCCGAACGAGACGGGGAGAAAGAACGAGAGGCTTTCCCCCATGCGGCGGAGCGCATCGCTCCAGCGGCCTTTGGTGATGCGGTACGCCGCCGAGAAGATCACGCCGCACTCGGCGATTCCGGTCCAGAAAAGGAAGTTCAGCAGATACGACTGCCAGGCGCGCTGCGCATGACCTGTAGCGAGCGCCGCAACGAACGTTACGGTCCCGGCCGCCAGAAGCAACTGACATCCGCGTATCCAGCGTTTTGGAATCATGTCGGTCATTGCGATTGCAGCCGGCGGATATGAAGAACGATGCTCCGCCGCTCCGTCTCGGACAGGTTTTCGTATTGCGGCGGCATAAGGCCGCTTCCGTTCAAAATCACCTGCGGGAAAAACTCATCGGGCTTGGCCGCGTACTTGGCCGAGGCGAGATCGGCCGGCTTCGAGATCTTCGCCGCAATCACGCCGTTGCCATGCCCCGATTCGCCGTGGCACGGCGCGCAGTAGATGTTGAACAGCTTGGTCCCCTCGGCAAGACTCGGCTGAAGGGCCGCTTCGGCCTTGGGAACGCTGCCGACGGGGAGCGTTCGCGGTTCGCGCTGAGGGCGGAACGAGGGCTGATCCACCATATCCGTGTGCAGCCTGACGTTGCCTCCGGTGGGATATTGCGAGCATGCGGCCAGCACGAGCGCGGCGCTCATCAGGCAAAACCGGAGGGCAATGTGGGGCAGGCCCCCTGGCCTGCGGCCGGCGCTCTCGCCGGCCTGCTTCGAGTGCGCACACATGCTCCCGTGGAACCGGACCAGGGGGGCCTGCCCCACAAGAAGCGTGGTCGCGGAGTTCAGAGGCTTAGACCACCACATACTTCACCTCCTCCGCGCCGGCGTCCATGAGTTTGTCCTGGATTGCCTCAACTTGCTCGCGGCCGCAGATTACTTGCAGGCCGAAGCGGTTGCCGGTCAGCCGCGGGTCGTAGCCGCGTCCCACCTTAACGTCAGGCAGGCGGGCGTTGATCAGCATCCCAAGCACGGTGAAGAGAGCGCCGAAAAGGATGGTGCAGATATAGGCCACCACGCCGAAAGGCGTCAGGGAGACGATGGGCTTCGCGCCGACGATCAGCGGATAATGCTCCACCGAACCGATCGTCAAAGCCCAACCGACCAGAAAGCCGAAGAACCCTCCGCCCAGAGTGAAATAGCGGACCGGGCTGGGCTTGCCGCCCAGGATGCGCTGCGCCTCTGCGAGAGGAACCGGCGATATCGTACGCACTTCGCCCAAGCCCTCGCGCTTGGCCAGTTCGAGCGCGTGAATCAGAGAATCCACGTCCGCGTAGAAACCGATCACGCTGTGGCGCGGCGCCTCAGGCATGGGTGTCCTCCTTCCGCGGCAACGGCAGTTGCTCTTTCACTTCCCACATCGAAACCACCGGGAACAGCTTGGCGAAGATCAGGAACAGCAGGAAGAACCAGGCGAAGCTTCCCGCCAGAATGGAGACTTCCGGCCAGCGCGGAACATACACTTTCCAGGTGAACGGGTCGAAACTGTGACCGAGCGAAGTCACGATGATCACGAACCGCTCGAAGAACATGCCCACATTCACGAACACGGAAATGGCGACGATGGCCGGGATGCTATGGCGGACGCGCCGGAAGACGAACAGCGACGGCCCAAGCACGTTACACGCCACCAGCAGCCACAGCGCCCAGGCGTAATCGCCGAACGCGCGATAGAAGAACAGCGAGCGCTCGTAGACATTGTTGCTGTACCAGGCGATGAAGAACTCAATCCCGTACGCGTAGCCCAAAATCAATCCGGTGAAGATCAGCATCTTGGACATGTTGGCCAGATGCTCGCCGGTGATGTACGGCTGCAGGTTGAAAATGCGGCGCATGGGGATCACGATCAGCAGCACCATGGCGAGGCCGGAATGAATGGCGCCGGCGACGAAATACGGCGGGAAGATCGCCGTGTGCCAGCCGGGGATGATCGACATCGCGAAATCCCAGGAAACGATGCTGTGCACCGAGATCACGAGCGGCGTCGCCAGGGCGGCCAGGAAGACGTAAGCGGCCGTGTAGTGTTTCCACTGGCGGTCGGTGCCCTGCCAGCCCTGCGCGAGCAGGCCGTAGACTTTGTTGCGCCAGCCTACGGTGCGGTCGCGCACGATGGCCAGATCGGGCGCCATGCCCGTTACAAAGAACAGAACGCTCACCGTTAAATAGGTTGAGATCGCGAAGACGTCCCACACCAGCGGCGAGCGGAAATTCGGAAACAGGCCGCCCATCTGCGGGTATGGCATGAGCCAGTAAGCCACCCAGGGCCGGCCCATGTGAATCAGCGGAAACAAACCGGCCGTCATCACGGCAAACACCGTGACCGCCTCCGCGCTGCGGTAAATGGGCGAGCGCCAGCGCACGCGGAACAGAAACAGCACCGCGGAAATGAGCGTACCCGAGTGCGCGATTCCCACCCAGAAGACGAACGTGGTGATATAGAAACCCCAGCCGACGGGCCAGGTGATGCCCGCCACGCCCAGCCCCAGGCGCAACTGCACGCTCCACGCGTAGCCGCCCCAGCCGGCGATGGCGGCCAGGATCACGAGAACCGTGTAGTACAGCTTACCGGCGGGCTGCATCGTGCGGACCAGGTCCACATCGATGTTCGAGTAATTGAGCGTGTAGCGGTCCACGCCGGTCTCGCGGCTCATATTCTGCGCTCCCGTTCGAGGTACGATACAGCCGGCCGCGTATTGAGTTCCTCCAGCGCACGGTAGCGCCGGTCATTGGCCTGGAGGCGGGCGATGCGGCTCGCTGGGTCGTTGACGTTGCCAAAAACGATGGCGGCGGCCGGGCACGATTGCGCGCACGCCGGAGCGATGTCGCCATCGGCCAGCGGCCGCGCCTCGCGCCGGGCGCGATCCTTGGCCTCCACGATGCGCTGCACGCAGAACGTGCATTTCTCCATGACGCCCCTGGTGCGCGCGGTCACGTCGGGATTGAGCTGCCAATCGAGCGGCGCGGCCCATTCGGCCTGAAACCAGTTGAAGCGGCGCGTCTTGTAAGGGCAGTTATTCGAGCAGTAGCGTGTGCCCACGCAGCGGTTGTAAATCTGCCCGTTCAAGCCTTCCTGCGTGTGATAGGCGGCGAAGACGGGGCAGACGGGTTCGCAGGGCGCGCCGTCGCACTGCTGGCAGAGCATGAGAGTGAGGTCCACCTGGAAAGGCGCGCTCACCGTTTCGCCCGGCCCGAAGAACCGCTCCAGGCGGATCCACGACATTTCGCGCCCGCGCGCGGCCTCTTCCTTGCCGACCACGGGCACGTTGTTCTCCGCATAGCAGGCCGCGATACAAGCCCCGCAGCCGGTGCACGCATCAAGGTCGATAGCCATGGCCCAGCGATACGGCTTGTGCTCATGCTCGGGATAAATGGAAAGCTCCGGCTCCTCGCGCTTTTCGGCCGCGGCAGGCGCCCCGGCGCCGGTCAATCGCGAACGCGCGATTCCACGGCTCTCCTGCAAATCGTGGCCGCTGATTACCACCAGTCCGCCGTTGGCATCCACGCGCTCGATCTCCACGCGGCCGCCGCTCCAGCGGACGCCGCCGGCGGCGGGGTCGGGCGCTTGGGCCACCAGGGCCGCCGCATTCACGCCGACTCCGTTGGCATAGCGTCCGAAATTGGTGTGCCCCTGCCCAAGGGGAACGGCCACTGTCCCGGGGAGTATGCCGGGGTAGACGTATGCCGCAAGCTGCAATTGGCCTTGCGGGGTGCGCAGGCGAACGCGGTCCCCGGTCTTGACGCCGAGTTTGCGCGCGTCGTCGGGGTTGACCTCGGCCCAGCTATCCCAGACCACCTGCGTCAGCGGGTCGGGCATTTCCTGCAGCCAAGGGCGATTGGCGCCGCGGCCATCGAAATGCGCCAACGACGCATAGGTTTGCAGCATGTAGCCGGAAGCGTTTTCGAGCAGCGGCTTCAGTTGCGCGGAAAGGTCGGCGCCGGTAAGGCGCACTTCGCGCGCGGGCGCGTCTTCCCAGTGGCCGCCGCGCTTCAGCGCATCCTTCCAGAAGCTTTCGAAATCGGCCGAAGCAAACTTCTTCCAGCGCGCGCGAATGTAGTCGCGGTACTCACCGCTCGCCCCGGAGAGCTTCAACAGAACATCGCCTGCGTCGCGCGTTTCAAACACCGGCAACATGGCCGGCTGCTGCAACGAGTGAATGCCCGCCCAGGGTTCGTAATCTCCCCAACTTTCAAGAGGCGTATGAATCGGCAGTACGATATCCGCCGCCGCCGTGGTTTCGGTGGGGTAAGACGAAAGGGCAACGATCTTGGGTCCGCCCGCAGCGGCTTTCGGAGGCGCCGTGTAAAACGGATTGGCGTCCACTACCAGCAGCGCATCGAGACCGGAGGCATCGAAAACGCTCGACACGGTGTCGAGCGACGAAGCGCGGTCGAAGCGCACCGTCTTGTTGATGGCGCCCGCCACGTGGTTGAGCAGATTCACGGCGATGGCGTCGGCAAGATCGGAGGCCGCAACGCCGCCCGCAACCGCTAGGAACGCGTTTGCGCGAATTTCACGCACCAGTTTCTGCGCCACTTCCGGCTTCAACCCGGCGCGCTCGGGAGTGAACGGTTCGGCCCACTTCCTAATTGCGGCGAAGCGCGCATCGCCCGCGGTCAACTCGCGCACCAGCGCCATCGCCAGGCGTCCGGGTTCGCCGGCCACCCATTCATCGGCGCGCGCGCCGGTCAGCGAAAGGCGCGAACCGAAGAAGACCATCCGCGCCCCGGCGCGGCGCGCTTCGGTGATGCCGCGCGTATAGCCAGCCGGGGAAACGTAAGTTTCGAGCGGATCGGCGCCGAAGACGTAAATGGCGCGCGCCTCGGCAAACCGCAGGACCGGGAGCCCGGGCCGGTCGAAGCAGAGGGCGTTGGCGGCGCGGACGCTGTCATACGCCACAGGTTCGTAACGAATGCGGCGCGCGGAGTTCCAAGCCTTCAGGCAATCGGCCGCCAGATCGTCGAGCGCGCCCGCGGAGGCGCCGGTCATGAAGCCTATGGCATCCTTCCGTCCCCGCGCTTTGGCCAGCAGCGCCGATGCTGCGTCGAGCGCCTCCTGCCATGAGGCGGGCTGCAACGCTCCGCCGGCGCCGCGAACCAGAGGAGTCCGCAGACGGTCGGGGTTATAGAGGCCTTGCACTGCCGCCTGCCCGCGCGAGCACAGACCGCCGCCGTTCACGGGATGCTCGGGGTTGCCCTCCACCTTGTGAACGCGGCCTTCACGCACGCGCGCTTCGATGCCGCACCCGGCGGGGCACTCGCGGCACGTGGCGCGGTACCAGAGGGCGTGCCCCCGCACCATTTCTTCGGGAGGAACGACGTAGGGCGTAAGCGTGTCTGGCGCAGTCCTGGTGCATCCGGCCAGCCCGGCCGCCGAACCGATGCCGAGGATCTTGACGAAATCGCGACGGTTGGTTTCGCTCATCGGTGGCACGTATAGCAATCTACCGAGACGCCGCGCTGCCGGTGGCAGGCGACGCACACGTTCATGCTCAAAGTATGGTCAAGCCGCGTCTGCGTCATGGTCTCCACCGGCCCGTGGCACTCCTGGCAGCGAACGCCCCGGCTGATGTGCGGAGAGTGGTTGAAGAAAACGTAGTCCGGCTCCTTCACCACGCGCGTCCATGGGATCGGCTGCTTCTTTTCGAAGTACGCGCGTACCCGCGCGATCTCCGGCTTGTTGACCGCCGCCATGCGGTGGCACCCCATGCAAAGCTGCACGGAAGGAATGCCCGAAACGGTCGAGCGCCGCGCGCCGGAATGGCAGAACAGGCACTGGATCTTGTTATCGCCGGCGTGAATCTTGTGGCTGAAGTTGATCGGTTGCCCAGGTTCGATGGCAGCGGCCACACCGGCCACCGCAAGCAGCGCCAGCAAAATGCTCCTCACGGCTTGCCTCCGATCGCATTCAGTTTATCCGCCGTCCAAGCTCCCTGCCCCGCCGTCTCCCGGCGAAGCTTAGTGACCAGTTCCGTCGGGACCTTGCCGGAGCTATTGCCCCAGGACGAGCGCACGAAGCTCAGCACCGCGGCGATCTCGTCATCCTCTAATTGCGCGCCGATCGAGGGCATCTGGTTGACGAACTGCTTGCCCTTCACCTGTATGGGCCCTTCCAGGCCGTTGAGCACGATGCGCACAGGAATGCCGGCGTCCTTCGCGATCCACTCAGAGCCCGCCAGAGGGGGATACTTGCCCTCGATGCCGGTTCCCCCGGCTTGATGGCAGGTGATGCAGATGGCGGAAAAGATATCGGCCCCGTTGGGGGCGGGCCGCGCGCTCGCAGTGGACGCAGCTCCGGCCGAGCCCATCTCTAACTCGTGCGCCACGGGTTTGAACGACCCCCCGTACCGGCCCAAATAGATGCCCATGCAAAAGAGGACCGCGACCGAGACGGCCCATACCCACCAGGGCGCGGGCTCCGCGCCTTCCTGCGGCTCCAGGCGCTCGCGCTGCAGAATGCTGCGGTGGATTTCATGGATTTCGGGCGAATCCGTTTCACCCAGGAGCGGCGGCAGGCTCCAGTGCTCCCCAGGCCGATCTGTGTTCTCTGGTTTCACGGCTTCACCGGATACGTGCGGTCCATGCCGCGCAGGTATTCTACGAGGTCCACCCCTTCACGCGTCGGCGTAATCACGCCGCCGCCGGGGCGGAACTCCGCGGGCGCATCCACCACGGGCTCGCCCGGGTCCGCGGCCGCCTTGAGTTCAAAGAGCCACGGAAAGCGCGGCATGATCGACTGCGGCACAACCGCGCGCGGATTGAACAGATGGGCGTAATGCCATTCGGCGCTCGGCTGGCGCGCGCCGATATTGAGAAGGTCCGGACCCGTGCGGCTGGTGCCGAGCAGGTGCGGCTGATCGAAAACGTAGTCTCCAGGCACTGACGGGCGGCCCCAGCGGCGGCCTTGATCGCCGCCGAACCCCGGCGGCCTGGTCTGCTGCGTGTGGCAATAGACGCAGCCCTCCCGAATGTAAATCTGGCGGCCGTGCTCCTGCTGATACGTGTACGGCCTGAGCCCGGTTTGCGCGGGCAGCGCGGCCAGTTGCACTCCGGGGGCGCCTACCAGCCCGACCCAGCCTAGAAACAAGACCGCGAGCACGCCGGCGAAGAACATCCAAAGGCGGATAAAAATCATTTGGCATCCTCCCAGGGCGACGCGCCGCGGCGCGGACCCGCGCGCCAGAGCATTTCGAAGAATAGGAACGCGAACACCAGGTGCCCCAGGCCCATCATGCTGCCGCCGATGCTGCGCAGAATCAGCCACCCGCGCGTCCCCGCCACCACGTTCACGAACGGCTCCGCCGGGTTATTCATCGCCATCCCTTGCAGCCAGCCGCCTATCGTCAGCGCGAGAAAGTATAGCGAGATGCCAAGCGCGGCCAGCCAGAAGTGCAGCCGTATAGCGCCCGGCCGCGGCCAATCCCAGGCAGTGACTCGCGGAATGATGTAGTACATCGACCCAAACAGAATCATGCTCAGAAACGCATACACGCCCAGGTGAGCGTGCCCCACCGTGTAATGCGTGAAATGGACTACCTCCTGCGTGTTCCTCAGGGCCTCGGCCGAACCCTGGAAACTGACTGCCGTGTAGCACATCGCTCCGAAAACCGTAAACCGCAGCGTGGGACTGGTGCGCAGAAGTTTGAAATGGCCGATGGTGGTCATGTGATGGTTCACCGCCACGGCCATCACCGGGATCACCATCAGCACGCTGGCAATGATCGAAATGGTTTGAAGCCAGGTTGGGACGGGGCCGCCCACCAGGTGATGGATGCCGTTCCAGTTATAAAAGAGCGCGAAGGACCAGAAGCCTAGAAGAGACAGGTAATAACTGTAAATAGGCCGCCCAATCACCTTGGGAATCATATAATAGGCCAGAGCCAGCCCGATCGGAGTGAACCAGATCGCCAGAGCGTTGTGGCCGTACCACCAGTTCACGGCGGCATGCTCCACCCCCGAGTAAATCGGCAGGTTGGCGACAACAAACAGTATGGGGAACCAGACCACGGAGGCGATCACGTACCAGAGGCTCACGTACAGGTGCTCAGCCTGGCGCGCGTGGAAGGTAGACAGAATCGACCAGGCAAAGAGAAGAAACGCAACGGCGATGATTGCCGCGGCCGGGAGGGGGTACTCCAGCCACTCCACGCCTTGGCTATAGCCAAACAGGACCGCTCCGGTTCCATAAAGCACGCCGAGATTCCACAACGCGGCGGAAGCAATCAGCGCTCCGCGCTGCCTGATGGGCGTCTTGCAGAGCCGGGAGGTGAGCCAGATGAGACAGCCCACGCCCGCCAGCGATGCCCAGCCGTACGCCACTACGTCCAGGTGCGCCGGGCGGACCCGCCCAAAAGTAAGTTGGGGAATCGTGGCCAGCCAATCGGGTGCGTGCAGTTTGATCGAAGCGATGATCCCGAGGGCGCTGCCCACCAACAGCCAAAGCACGCCGCTGGCGAGGAACACCAACACGGGGATGGCCGATTCGGCGTCCAGACGCTCCCGGAACTCGACTGTTTCCAGCTCCTTGGTGATTGAGGTCATCGGCGCGCACCCTGCCTGGGAGTGTCATCCCCGTCATCGAAGATGGTCAGGGCGCCCGCATTGCTCGGGTCCAATTGGCCCGTGGCGGCGGCCCAGGCAAAACCGGCCAAGGCGAGCGCCGCGCCGCACGCGGCAACTCCGAGCACCAAAAGCACTGCCGGCGGGACGTTCAAAGTCGCCTCCAATCAGACAAACGGGTTAGTAAGTCCTAATAGGTTAGTCAGTCGGTCCAGGGGAAATCAAGGGTCACCGGGGGCCGGGTGGTGGGAGGGTAGCGAAGGCGTCCGGCACGCGCGAAACACTGTAAACACGCTATTTAGGAGCATAAGTGCAGCAGCCCACGCTGGTTGTAGTAGACCCGCCGCGGCGAGCGCCAATGCCACCAAATTGTACGAAATCGCACACATGAAGTTGATGCGCGCCGCCCGCCGGGTCCAACGGGCGAGTTCGAAGGCGTCGGCCACCCCGCGGACGTCCCCCGAGAGCAGGACCACTTCGGCGGTTTCCCGTGCCAGAGCGGAGGCGCTCGAAACTGCAATGCCGGTATCGGCCGCGGCCAGCGCCGGGGCATCGTTGATGCCGTCCCCCACCATCGCCACCGGCCCGTGGGCCGCGCGCAGTTCGCGGAGCGCCCCGGCCTTCTCTTCCGGAAGTAACTCCCCGCGCGCGTCCTCAATGCCGAGTTCCCCGGCCACGCGGCGCACGGCAGCCCGGCGGTCTCCGCTGAGGATCGCCACGCGGATGCCCATCGCGCGGCAGCGCGCCACGGTTTCGGCAGCAGCGGGCGCGGGAAAATCTCTGAGTTCGAACGCGCCGGCTAGTTCGCCATCGACGGCGCACACCAGCGCGCCGGCGTCAAAGGCCAAAGTGGGCGCCGGTTTCCCCGATTCCGCCGCGACCCAACGGGGTTGCCCCAGCAGCACGGAGCCGCCGCCCACACGTTCCACGCGGACGCCGCGCCCCGGAAACTCTCGGGCGGACACAGGCGATTCCATCGCGGCGGGGGCGAGCCGCCGCACGGCGCGGGCGGCGGGATGAGCGGTACACGAGGCGGCCAGCGCGGCCGCTTCGAGCGCCCGAAGTTCCGAAAATCCGTTCAGCGGAACGAAACGGACGGCCTCGATTTCGCCGGTGGTCAAAGTGCCGGTCTTGTCGAAAGCGGCCACGGCGATTTCCGCCAGCCGTTCGAGCGCCTCTCCGGACCGGATCAGGATGCCGCGCCGCGCGGCCGCGGCAAGAGCCGTGGCGTGGACCAGGGGGATCGCAATCCCCAAAGCGCACGGGCACGCCACCACCAGCACCGAAAGGCCGATCCACGCGGCGTGCGCCGCGCCCTGAGGCCAGTGCCACGCTGCCGCACCAATGGCGAGCAGCAGGGTCAAGGGCGTGAGCGCCGCGGCCCACCGGTCCGCCACCCGCTGCGCCTTGGCCGGCTGAAGTTGCGCCTGTTCCACGGCGTCGATGATTCGCGAAATCAGGGACTCTCCGCACGCCGCGCGGCACTCGGCTTCGAGCCACCCGTCCAGGCAAAGGCTGCCCGCGAAGACGCTGTCGCCCGGCGCGCGCGCCGCCGGAAGGGCCTCGCCGGTAATGGTGGATTCATCCACCGAAGCCGCGCCCGCCGTTACGGCGCCATCCACCGGAATGCGCTCCCCCGCCACGATGCGCACGCGCTCGCCCAGCCGCACCTCGGCCGAGGGAACCATGGTCCACGCCCCGGCGCGGTCCACGCGCGCTTCGGGCACAAGCGCCGCCGCCAGTTCGCGCAGCGCGGTCCGCCCACGGACGTGGGCATTGGCTTCGATCAGCCGCCCTGCGGTGACGAACAGCAGCACCATGCACGCGGTATCGAAGTAGAGCGGCCCCGCTCCGCGCCACACGAAGAAACAGGAGTAGCCAAACGCGGTTCCGGCGCCGAGAGCGATCAAGCTATCCATCGACGCCCTGCCCCGTCTCAGATCTGCCATCATGCCGCGCAGGAATGCGGGCGCGAGAAGCACGAAGACGGGCAGGCTGAAGACGAACAGCAAGCCGCGCACCAGCAGCAGGGCATAGGCGGGCGTCGCGTCGTCGCGCCCCAGCGAATAGAGGAACAGCGAAAGGATCATCGCGTTCCCGGCGAAGAACGCGGCCAGCCCCAGCCGCAGCATGAGCGAACGCGTAAGCCGGGGCGCGTTCTCGCCTCCGGCCGGAGGCAGCAACGCGGCAGCCACGGCGCACCCGGCGCAGCAATACGCCGGCCGCGCAGCATCGGGGGACGCCGCGGAACCGCGCATGGGAAGGCCGCAATGGGTGCAGGACCGCGCGCTCACGGTCCGATTATCCCGCAACGGAAGGTGAACGCCTGAACGTCTGCTCGCGACGAGCTGACATGCTCCGAAGCCCCCTGACGATCAAGCGTTCCCGCCGGCGCCGCACGCGCGCGCTGTCGGCCGCGGGATTCGATACGCGTCGAGTAGCGCCGAGACATTCTGTCTCAGGTCGAACAACTGTTCCACCCTGGCGCGCCCCGCATCACCCATTCGCTGCCGGAGCGCGGCGTCGCCCAGAAGTTGAAGAATGCGCTGCGCCGCCGCCGCGGGCTGGCGCCGGGGAACGATAAACCCAGTGACCCCATCGCAGATGATCTCCGGCTGGCCGCCCACATCCGTCGCGATCACGGGCTTTCGACAGGCCATCGCCTCCGCGTTGGTCCAGCCGAACGCCTCCTGCCAGCGGGATAGTTGGCAAACCACCTCAGCCGCGTCGTAGAGGCCTTCCCGAATCGGGTCTTCAACGAGCCCGGTCCATGTGACGTGGTCGCCAATCCCTGCGTCCGCGGCGTATTCCGAATACGCTTTGCGCCACGCGCCCTCACCGGCGATGACGAACTGCACGCCGGGGTCCGAAGCGATTACCAGTCTGGCCGCGTCCAACAGATCGGGGATTCCCTTTTCCGGGATGATCCAACTCACCTGAAGCACGATGCGGCGATTCTCTGGGATTCGATACTTCTTGCGTATCCCCGAGGGGTCACCCGGAGGTCTCGTCAGATCGACAGCATTATAGATGCGCGAGACGCGGCCTCTGGGGACCGACCCCAATGCCTCGTCAACCCGGGCCACGTAATCGGAGACTGGCACTAGTCCGGAAACCGGCCAGTAGACAGCGCGCCGAATTGCGCGCTTCCACAAGCTTGAGCGCGTTGGGATGTAGCCCTCGGGCCGAGAGGTCTGGTCCGTAAGGTAGATCCGGCTTACTGAGCGAAGCCTGGCCAGCCACAGGTGCGGGCCTGCCATATCCACGAAGTGCAAATGCACGATTTCGGGGTGATACCGGCACAGAAGTTCGTCGACTTGGCGGATGCCGGCCCAGCCGATACTGGCGCACGCCGGAGCCGCCTCAATCCTGACGCCCGGCAATTCCACGAAACGACGCACAGCGCCCGACGGCTTGTCGAGAAAACAGACGACGCTTTCCCATCCAGCGCCGGAAAGCTGCTCGGACAACTCCCGGGCGAACGTCTCCACTCCGCCGATCCGCTGCGGAACAACGCCGAAAATCGACAACACGCGATGGGCCATGGAAGACTCTACACCCGGCTCGGCGGGGTGTCGGCGCGGGAACCGCCCGTCGGCGGCGCCTGAGCCCGACCGGCAATCAGACAGCATCCGTCGATCCACACTTTCGACCGCTGCTTCCACAATTCTCGAATCGGCGATTGCTGAATATTGCCGATAGGCGGGCGGTTCGAGCAGACGGTAACATCCCCGTTGGCCTGGAATTGGAGCGTTGTCAGAGCGGCGCAGTTCGGTTTGGGCCCGTACAGATGGGCACGCGTCGTCATCCCAAGTCCTCCGGGGTCTCTGAAGTACCGGATCATGGCAGTCAGGTGCGCTTCGGAATTCGCGATGCGCTCGCCGGCTCTCTTCAACTGAATCAACTCTTCGATCTTGGACACGGCGTTGGAGGGGTCGCGCGGCCAGTTTGCGCTGGTTTGAAACCAGAAAGGGTCGTACGGCGTGTTGTAGTTCTGTTCTATGGGCTGGTAGAGGACGTCGACGCCCTCACTGGTCGCCAGTCGCGCAACGTCGCGGAGATCGTTCAGGTTGTGCTCCATGACCACCGTTTTCAGTTGAATCCGATATTTCAGGCGCCGCTCGGCTCTCATCCGGAGAAGAGTATGGAGGGTCTGGATCGTTCTCTCGTAAAAATCGTCCCGCCCGCGGATCTTCGAGTGGACGGCGCCGATGCCATCGAGAGACAGCGTGATGCGCCAGGGGTTCGCCAGCGCCAGTTTCTCTGCGCCGGCCTGATCGCCCAGGTATCCGTTCGTCAGCGTTTCCAGCCGAAAGCCCAGGGCCACGGCATATTGGACAAGATCCAGGGCGTGGGGATACAAGAACATCTCGCCCCCGGAAAAAGCGAGGCCGACCGGGCCGAGCCATTCGCGCAAATCGCGGAGGGCCTGTTTCCACTCCTCGATGCTCGGAGTATTCTCCCGGCCGGTATTCTTCCAGATATCGCAGTGCAGGCACCGCGCATTACACCTTTCAGTGAGCAGAAAAATGATGGATGCCGGACGGCAGAAGCGGGAGAGGCGCCCGCCGGCGATAGACGGCAGGCGAAGCTGCACGGCGTTGTGAAGCCTGGGCCACGCGGCAGCAAGCGCTTCAACCATGTCTGCGTAATTTAGCATAGATCGGCATAAGCGCTAGCGCGCCTCCACCCAACCCGGCAGCGCTGCTCGGCTCTGCGCCTGCGCAATTCCCGGCAACGCGACTGGGCTCGGCATTGCCGGCGCCAGCTAATTTGCCGTTTCTAATAAACCCCAGTCCCCTAATAGAAGAGTGCCCTCGTATAAAATGAAGTTTATGACGTCTGAAACCTCGCAGGAGTTTTATCGAATTCAGAAACTCCCACCATACGTGTTCGCCGTGATCAACGATATGCGCGCTAAGGCACGAGCAGCGCAGATCGACGTGATCGATCTGGGGATGGGCAACCCGGACGGCGCAACGCCCGCTCCGGTGGTCGAGAAACTCGTCGAGGCTTCCCGTCTGGCACGCAATCACCGCTATTCCATGTCGCGCGGCATCCCCCGGCTGAGGGAGGAAATCACCAAGCGCTACAAGACGCAGTACGACGTCGACCTGGATCCGGAGAGCGAAGCCATCGTGACGATGGGCGCGAAGGACGCGCTGGCCCACCTGCTGTTCGCGGTGGTAGGCCCCGGCGATATGGTTGTATCGCCGAATCCCTGTTATCCGATTCACCAATACGGCGTGATCATGGCCGAAGGCGACGCGTGCCTTCTGCGGATGCCCGATGCCGCCACATTCCTAAGCCAGTTGGAGGATCTGTACCGTACCAGCGCGCGCAAGCCGAAGTTGATCCTGATTTCGTTCCCGCACAACCCCACCACCACGTGCGTGGACATGGATTTCATGAAGGAGATCGTCCGGCTGGCCAAGGCTCACGGCACGCTGATCGTTCACGATTTCGCGTATGCGGACCTGGGGTTCGATGGCTACAAGCCGCCGAGCATCCTGCAGGTGGAAGGCGCCAAGGACGTCGCGGTTGAGATCTACACGATGTCCAAGAGCTACAACATGGCGGGCTGGCGCGTGGGCTACTGCCTGGGCAACAAGAGGATGATAGCAGCTCTGGCGCGCATCAAGAGCTACCTGGATTACGGCGTATTCCAGCCCATCCAGATCGCATCCATCATTGCCCTGCGCGAGTGCGAAGCGGAGCCGGCAAAGATTTGCGCACTGTATCAGGAGCGGCGCGACGCGCTGGTGACCGGCCTCAACCGGGCGGGCTGGCCGGTCGAAACGCCGCGGGGCTCGATGTTCCTGTGGGCGCCCCTGCCGGAGCGCTTCCAGGCAATGGGCTCGCTCGAATTCTCGAAGCTGCTTCTCGAAAAGGCGCAGGTAGCGGTATCACCCGGCATCGGGTTCGGCCCCATGGGCGAAGGCTTCGTGCGCTTCTCGCTGGTGGAAAACGAACAGAGAATCAAGCAGGCAACGCGATCCATCGGTCAACTCCTGAAGGCATAGGTTCAATCCGGGCGGGCGCGCTACACAACGTGGCGCGCCCGCATCCGCGCCGCCCAAGTAGTTTACGCAAGATCTGCGGCCTTCCGATTGACGCGGAGACGCCGAGACGCGGAGAAGAAAACCATTGGATGTGGATTCGCGCGGAATTTCGCCTGTTTGCCGCCCCGTGGTTCGGCCGCGGAGGAAGCGGAGAAAACAAGCGAACCCCGGCCCTTGTAATCCTAGTGTAGTGCGGCGTAGATCCTGTCGCTTATGAATACAAGCTGCAAAATGGGGACTGGCTCACAGCTGTCCGGTTAGATCTCGAATAGATTCAGTTGGTTGGAGGAGTTGTCATAAGAGACGAGGTGGGCAGTGTTGTCAAACACCTCCCAAAGCGGAGCTTTTTCGAAG
>CAIYHG010000080.1 GCA_903925975.1 uncultured Acidobacteriia bacterium
GAAAAGGGCCCTTAACTCCGCCGCATCTTCGCTTCCGGCTGCGATAAAAACCCTGGGATCCTGCTCAAGCACGGCCATGATTTCTTTTTCCATCACGACATGCTTCGCCTCATCCCCGGCACGACGGTCAAGATGGTGGAGCAGTGCTGCGCGCACGATGGCACCTGGGCCATGAAGAAGGAGTTCTTCCCGCTGTCCAAGCTCTCGGGCAAGAAAGCATTTGACGAGATGGCCGCCGCCGGCGCAAACGTGCTCGCCACGGACTGCCCGCTCGCCGCCGTGCATTTCGACCAAATGTTAGGCCGCCGCCCCATACACCCCATCCAGATTCTGGCGCGCGCTTATCGCCCCGATGGCTTCCCAACGCGGATCGAGAGCCAGGAGCAGAACTGATGCGGCCCGTCGCCGTTTCCGAAATCAAGAACCTGGCGGAATACGAACTGGAGCGCGAGACGTGGCGCCCTCAGGTGATGGCGCTCAAGGATCGCCGCCGCATCCGGGTGGGTGACCACCTGACGTTTCTGTTCGAGAACCGCGACACGGTGCGCTATCAGATTCAGGAAATGCTCCGCATCGAGCGCATCGTGAAGCCCGCCGAAGTGGCGCACGAGGTGGAGACTTACAACGAGCTGATTCCGGGGCCGGGCGAGCTGAGTGCCTGCCTGCTTATCGAGTACGAGAGCCCGGAAGAGCGCGACGTGAGTCTGCGGGAATTGCTGGGACTCGAGAACCATGTCTGGCTCGCGGGCGCCAAAGCGCGCTTCGACGACCGCCAAATCTCAACCGATCGGATCAGCGCGGTGCAGTATGTGAAGTTCACCCTGACGCCCGAGCAAGCGGCGCAATTCCCGAGTGGCGCGAAGCTGGTGGTGGATCATCCGCACTACCGAGCCGAGCGGGTGCTGTCACCGCCGGAACTCGCTGAGTTGTCCGCGGATCTTGCCTGACGCTTAGGGCAGTGCTTCCGCAAATTGTCGGAGGTCCACGTCCCGGAGTTCGTAGCTCAGAATCATGGCGCCGCCGGGGGTGGCAGGGACCACTTCGATTTCCCCTTGCGAAGGCACATCCCGTGGGACCAACCACTGCGATCCAGGAATCTCCGCGCGCGACCGGTCTGCGAGGTTAAAGCTCGCTTGCGCACGACACACCGGCGACAGCCAATTCCGCGGCGCGTACCGCGACGAGCTATCCGTGAGTTGCTTCGCCCAAGGCTGGCCGCCGCCCTTCGGGATGAGCTTCACGAGCGTCTCCGCGGGGACTTCGTTGGGCGACTCACACAGGGTCTTGAGCGGTCCGCCCTCACCGTAGCGGTCATCAATCAGGTTCGAGCAGAGGCCCAGACCGGGCACAGGCGTTGAGGCCGAAAGCGCTGGCATTCGCACAGGTTCTCGCCATCGATTGAACGTGAGGCCGACCTTTGCGCGGATGGACACCCCGCTTCCGATCAGCCGGTCATAGACCGGTCGGGCAAGCAACAGCTCTAGGGAACTGGATCCAAAAGGC
>CAIYHG010000081.1 GCA_903925975.1 uncultured Acidobacteriia bacterium
GCTTGGTCCAGCCCCGGAGACGGCGCTCGGGTTGCTTCCCAGCAGAGCCCTATCCTCCGCTCCGGTCGGGAGTAGTGTAGCCGAAATCATGAAAACGAACGAAAAAGATTTGCTTGACAGGGGCAGCGCTCTCATACATGGTCCGTTTCGGTAAGCCCCTAGGGCAGCCGGAACGCGATCACGGTATCGGCGTGGGATTTATCGCCAAGGAAGCCGCCGCCGGTCGCCGTGACCACGATGTATTGCTTGCCGTCTTTGCCTTGGAAGGCGATGGGGGCCGAGTGGGCGCCGGCGTCAATCTTGGTCACCCAAAGCTCTTTCCCCGTCTTCGAATCGAAGGCGCGGAAGCGGCTGTCATCGGTGGCGCCGATGAATACCAGCCCGCCGGCGGTGGCAAGCGAGCCGCCGATGTTCGGGCGGCCGGTCTTCTGCTTATCCGGCGGGAAGCTTTCGGTTATGCCCAGAGTGGTTTGCCAGGCGATATCGCCGGTGTTCACGTTAATCGCGAACAGGCGGCCCCATGGCGGTTGATTGCAGGGCAGGTTGTTCTCGCCATCCCAAAAGCGGTTGTTGCCGTCGACGCCCGCCCGTCGGTAGGTCCCATTCGGGCCCGGGGTCATGACGTTCAGGCTGCCGAAATCCATGGTGTTCACGAACAGGTACCCCAGCCTGGGATCGAACGAGATCGGGTTCCAGTTGCCGCCTCCGATGGAGCTCGGGAAGATTACGCTCGGTTTCGTGGAGTAATGCGTAAACGGGCCGCCGCTGTGGAGCCCGTCCGGCTGGCTATTCCAAAGATCGCTGCAATACTTCGCCAGTTCCGGGGTGACGGTGGCGAGGTCCTTAGCCTCGAAACTGTTGCGCGCCAGAGCGGGCGGCTTCAAGGGGAACGGCTGCGTGGGCCAGGCCTTGTCGCCAGGCAGAGCGTCGTCCACCGGCACGGGGCGCTCCTCGGCGCCATAGATCGGCTTGCCGGTCACGCGATCCAGAATGAAGACGTAGCCGGTCTTGGTGAGTTCGGCAACGGCTGGAATCTTGGTCCCGTTGCGCGTCACGTCGAACAGCACCGGCGGGGAGGCCAGATCGTAGTCCCAGGTATCGTGGTGAACCACCTGATAATACCAGAGTAGCTTGCCGGTGAGGGCGTCCGCCGCGACGAGCGCGGTGCCATACAGGTTGGCGCCGGGGCGATCACCGCCCCAGTAATCGGTGGTCGGCTCGCCGAACGGCATGTATACGATTCCGCGCTGTGCATCTACGGTGAAGAAGCCCCAGACATTCGCTCCGGAGCGGTTCTTCCAATCGTCGCCCTGCCATGTCTCACTGCCCGGCTCTCCCGGTTCGGGGATGGAGTGGAACTCCCAGAGCAGTTTCCCGGTGTGCACGTCCCAGCCGCGCGTCGCGCCCGAGGCGCCCTTGCTCGGAGTTTCCTGTACGTGTGCACCGGTGATCAGAACATTCTTGTAGACGATGGGCGGGGACGAAAGCCCGAAACTGCTGTTCTCGAGGCCCTTCAGCGCGCCCGGCTTCATATCCACCACGCCTTCGCTGCCGAAGCCCGGCTCGGGCGTGCCTGTCTTGGCATTCAACGCGTACAGCTTGCCGCTGGTAGTGCCGAAGAAGATGGTGGGCGGCGATTGCGCGTCACCGGCCCAATACTCCAAACCGCGCTCGGCGGGATTGCCGTCTTTCACCTCGAAGGCCCAGATCTCTTTGGCCGTTTCCGGCTCCAGGGCAACCACGCGGTTGAACGGGCTGGTCAGGTACATCACGCCATTCACCACGAGCGGCGAGGCCTCGCCGATTCTGGCCGAACCACGCCCGCCGGCGGCGGGTGCGCCCTGCCCATCCTGGCCCGCCGGATTCATATGGTACGTCCATGCCCGGACGAGTCCGTTGACGTTGGCCGGAGTGACCTGTTTCAGCGGTGAATAACGCGTTCCGGCCAAGTCGCCCCCGAAGGTGGGCCAATCCTGTCCATTCGCTGCGAAGGCCAGGCCGGCCACAACGGCGGCGGCACACACGTACCTTTTGATCATTTCCTCTCCTCACTGCTCCCCGCGGGCGCATCACCCCGCATCGGTTGTGTCTATTGGATGTGAGGGGTGAGGGATGCGTAGCCTTCCTCACGCTCTATCGCCGCGGTAATTGTGCGGAAACAGACGGATCGGAGCCGGTACCGGCCAACGGGTCAGCCAGTTCGAACGCGCTACACTCAGACTTGTGGGAAGCTTCTACAGCCGCGCCAGCCTGACTGAACAGCGCCGGCGCTGGAAAGACGAGGGGAAGAGGGTCGTTTTGACCAACGGGTGCTACGATCTGCTCCACCCCGGCCACATCCGCCTGATGGAACAGTGCAAAGCGATGGGCGACGTTCTGATTCTGGCGCTGAATACCGATGCGAGCGTGCAGCGGATGAAAGGGCCATCGCGGCCCCTGCGGAACGAGCGCGAGCGCGCCGAAGTGGCCCAGGCGCTCGAAGCGGTCGATGCCGTCACCTTTTTCGATGAAGATACCCCGCGCGAGTTGATTGCGGCAATTCTCCCCGACGTGCTGGTGAAAGGCGCGGATTGGTCGCACTTCGTTGCCGGCAGGGAGGAAGTGGAAGCGGCGGGCGGCAAAGTGGTCACGCTGGCCCTCGAACCGGGTTATTCTACTACCGGAATCGTTAATCAGCTTCTCATCCAACAGCCTTGATTCATCCTTCCGTTCGCGACCTATTTCTGGACCTGGGAAAAGAGCCCGGATTTCAAGAGGCGCTACGCTGTCTCGCCTCCGGAGTAAGCGCCGGCATTTCCGGACTGACGAACACCGCCAAGGCAGTCTACACGGTGCTGCTGAGCCAGTCCCTTGGGCGCCCGCTCGTCATGGTTGTGGATGGGAATAAGCAGGCCGAGGCGCTTTCCGAGGCGATCGACGCCTTCTACTCGCTCTTGATCGCCGAAGAGCGGGTGGCTCCGCAACTCCTGCCCGCTTTGGACGTACTCCCCATGCAGAACCTCTCTCCGCACGGGGAGATTTGCGAGCAGCGCGCCGCCGGGCTGTGGCGCATGGCTACCGCACGCGCGCCTATCACGGTAATGCCTGTCGCCTCGGCGCTGCTGCGCGTGCGCCCAGGCGAGTATTACCGGCAACTCGCGCTGAAATTGCGGACGGGCGACGAGGTTCCCCTGGAAGACGTGATTGCGCACCTCGAAAGCGTGGGCTACACCCGTCGCGAGCCCGTGGAAATGGTGGGCGAATACTCGCTTCGCGGGGGCATTCTGGACGTCTTCTCGCCGGAATCCGCCAAGCCGGTGCGCCTTGATCTATTCGGCGATCAGGTGGAATCGATCCGCCGTTTCGACGTGGAATCGCAGCGTTCGGTGATGAAAGTGGAAGACTGCACGCTGCTGCCTCTCACCGAATTCCAGAAATCGCGCGCCTTGCTGACCGACGCGGCGGACTTGCTCCGAGAGGCGGGAACCCACGGGCGAGATCTGCCCCTTCCAGGCGAAACTTTCCCCGGCTGGGAGCTGGTCTCGGCCCTGCTCCAACCGCCCGCCCACAGCGTGTTCGAACTGCCGGAGCGCCCCACGGTGATTTGGGACGAGCCCGAGCAGGTGCGCACCGCCGCCGAGCGTTTCTGGAAGCGCCTGGATCAGATGGAACTGCCCGAGCGGTTCGACCCGGGAAAGCTATTTCTGCGATGGGAGGAACTGAAGGTGCGCGCGGCGCAGCACGCATCCC
>CAIYHG010000082.1 GCA_903925975.1 uncultured Acidobacteriia bacterium
GCTTGGTCCAGCCCCGGAGACGGCGCTCGGGTTGCTTCCCAGCAGAGCCCTATCCTCCGCTCCGGTCGGGAGTAGTGTAGCCGAAATCATGAAAACGAACGAAAAAGATTTGCTTGACAGGGGCAGCGCTCTCATACATGGCCTCGTTGCGTTTCTGCACATCGACATGAACTGCGCGCTACCGGAGCGGGTTGCGTTCGAGTTCTTTTGGGATCGGCTATCGCCCGGCGCCGTAGTCCTATTTGACGATTACGCCTATTACGGGCATAATTGCCAACGCGAAGCGATCGATGCGGCGGCACGAGCGCGGGGGACTGAAGTGCTATCACTGCCGACGGGCCAGGGACTGATTGTGAAGTGAAAGAGTGAATATGCTCCAGGCCTGCACCGAGGGTTGCGTTCGCGGTCAAGAGGTCCCGGCTTGAAGTGGCTCAACGGAACCCGTAACAACTGCCGGCGCCCGTTAGAATATCCGGCCTGTTTCCTCCGCCTCGAACTTCTCCGTTTTCACTACGCACGGCAGCCGCACGGAGCCATATACTGGTTGCTCACCTGGCAAGACCCGCAGCGTAGCGGCGCTCTCGACGAGGTCGCATACGCGGAACTCCACCAATTCTCCTTCGGCTATCGCGGGCGTGAAAGTGTAGATGCCGGGCGCGAGTTCGGGCAGCTTCAGGTGGAAATCGAAGGTGCGGATTTCGCCGGGGGTCATTGGCTCGACTGCCAGATTCTCGCGCGCCGTGTTGGCGCCGGAGATATCCACGCCCTGTTCGTTCCGTAGAAGGATGCCGGCGATGGGCTGCGCCAATTCGTGGACAGCCTCGAAACTGGTTCGCACCACGATGTGCGCCGGGGTGCGCACTGCTTCAATGGGGCGCCCTTCGGGATCGGTCACCTCTATGCCCAGCACGCGTACGCGGCCGTCTCCGTACCGCTTGGCGCCGGGGGGCAGCGCGGTGATGATCTCGGGCGGAGCGACGCGCTTTTCGGTGGCGGCGACTGCGACGCGCTGCCGCAAGAGGTACTCCGAATCCTTCTGCATCAGCGCGGCCAGATAGTTATGGGCGATCTCGATTGGGTCGCCGAGTTCGCGGATGCGGCCGTGGTCGAGCCATAGCGCGCGGCTGCCGATGGCCTTGATATCGGCGATGTCGTGCGTCACGTAGACGATGGTCACGCCCCTCGCGCGCAGTTCGTGAATCTTGCGCATCGAGCGGTGGCGGAAGTAGACGTCGCCCACGGCAAGGGCTTCATCCACCACGAGGATTTCGGGGTGCAGGTGGGCGGCGAGCGCGAAGCCCAGCCGCACGGCCATGCCGCTCGAATACGTCTTCACCGGCTGATCGAGGTACGATCCGATCTCGGCAAAGGCGACGATGCTTTCCAGGCACTCCTGCACTTCGCGCGTCGAAAGCCCCAGGATGGCTCCGCTCAGGAACAGATTCTGCCGGCCGGTGAACTCGGGGTTGAAACCAGCGCCCAATTCGAGGAGGGCCGTCAGCCGCCCCCGCGTCCGGATGGCGCCGGAAGTGGGTTCCAGAATCCCGGCAATCAGCTTGAGCAGCGTACTCTTGCCCGACCCGTTCTCTCCGATGATGCAGAACGTCTCGCCTTTGCGGATTTCGAGCGAGATATCGCGCAGGGCCCAGTGCTCGCGGTGCCGCGGCCGCCCGAAGGAGACCCACTCCTTCAGCCGGTCCCCAGGCCGCGCGTAGAGCTTATACATCTTCGAGACGCTCTCAATCTCGATCACAGGATCATGGTAGCAGTGGAGGGGGCGCGGATTTCGGCGCTGCGCGCTCTTAGTGGGTTCTCTTCGATTATGAGGTGGCCCATCTCGTAAATGTGGGGAAGGCGTCGCCGGTATACGGGCATGAGAAGGTAATTGCCCGAGGCTGCGGAAGATCTCAGAAAAGAGGGCGACCGGGGGGTCGCCCTGCGGAACAGGGGTTCCGCCCCACTTGGCTCAAGCGCCCCCGTGTCAATTCGGAGCGCTCCGGCGTGTGCGCTAGAATCAATCTATATCGCTACATACGCGCCTCGGCGCCTTGTTGCGGCCGATTTCCCATGAGTACAGCCACCGCCACCCGCTCCCTGGAGTTTCGGGATCAACTCTCCCGCCGCGTTCTAGTAGCCGATGGCGCGATGGGCACCATGCTCTACTCCCGCGGCATCTTCATCAACCGCTGCTTCGACGAGCTGTGCCTTTCGTCGCCCGATATGGTGCGCCAGATTCACCAGGAATACGCCAAGGCGGGCGCGGAGATTCTGGAGACCAATACTTTCGGCGCCACACGGCCGCGCCTGGCCACGTTCGGGCTGGTCGAGAAGGTGCGCGATATCAACCTCGCCGCCGTCCGCCTGGCGCGCGAAGCGGCGGCCGGAGGGCCTTTCGTGGCCGGCGCCGTGGGTCCGCTTGGAGTGCGCATCGAGCCGCTGGGCCCTATGTCTCTCGACGAAGCGCGGGCCGCGTTCCGCGAGCAGATCGAGTGCTTGGTGGAAGCCGGCGTGGACCTGCTGATCCTCGAAACCTTCCTCAATCTGGACGAGTTGCACGAGGCGGTGAAGGCGGCGCGGGAGGTGGACGCCAATATCCCCGTGATCGCTCAAGTGACCATCGACGATTTCGGCAACCTGCCTGCCGGCGCCGATACCGAGACGTTCACGCGCACGATGGATTCCTGGCCGGTGGACGTGATCGGGCTGAACTGCTCGGTGGGTCCCAAGGCTATGCTCGAAACCATCGAGCGCATGATGGCGTTTTCCGCGAAGCCCATGAGCGCGATGCCCAATGCGGGCCTGCCGCAACGCGTGGAGAACCGCAATATCTATCTCTGCTCGCCGGAATACATGGCGCAGTACGCACGCAGGCTGCTGTGGGCCGGCGTCAAGATTATCGGCGGGTGCTGCGGGACGACCCCGGAACACATCAAGCTGATCCGCTCGGAGACGCGTTCGCTGCAGCCGGAGCAGCCCCGGTTTGCCGCCGTAGTGGAAGAACACGAGGCCAAAGCTCAGGCCCTAACGCCGGTCCCCACGGCTGAGAAATCGCAGTTCGGGGCCAAACTCGCCGCGGGCAAGTTCGTTGCCCTGGTGGAGATTCTGCCGCCGCGCGGCGTGGACCCCTCGCGCGAAGTCGCCGGCGCCAAACTGTGCGCCGCGGCCGGAATCGATTGCATCAATGTGCCCGATGGTCCCCGCGCCAGCGCCCGCATGAGCGCGCAGGCTGCGTGCCAGATTATCCAGCGGGAAGCGGGCATCGAGGCGGTGAACCACTTCTGCTGCCGAGACCGCAATATTCTTGGAATTCAATCCGAGTTGATCGGGGCGCATGCGGTGGGCGTGCGCAACCTGCTGTGCATCACCGGCGACCCGCCGCGCATGGGCGCGTACCCCGACGCCACGGCGGTGTTCGACGTGGACGCGATCGGCCTGGTGAACATCGCGCACAACCTGAACCGGGGTCTCGATATCGGGGGCAATCCGATCGGATCGCAGACCGCGCTGCTTCTGGGAGTCGGCGTAAATCCGGGAGCCCTCAACCTGGATGAAGATATCCGCCGCTTTGAGTGGAAGGCGGAGGCCGGGGCCGAATACGCCATTACCCAGCCCGTCTTCGATCTGGCGCTGCTGGAGGCCTTTCTGAAGCGCGTGGAGCATTTGCGCATCCCCATCCTCTGCGGCATTTGGCCGCTGACTAGTTTCCGCAATGCGGAGTTCATGGTGAATGAGCTGCGCGTGCCGGTGCCCGGCGAGTACATGGAGCGCATGCGGCGCGCCGATAGCGCCGAAAAGGCGCGCGACGAAGGCGTCGCACTGGCTAGAGAAATGACGGCGCGTGTGCGTAAGATGGTGCAGGGCGTGCAGTTGAGCGCCCCCTTCGGCCGATACCAGATGGCGCTTGACGTGGCCGAAGCCATCGGACCCCGCTGAAAGACGACATAGCAATGGCAACGGACCTTGTCGAGATCAACCCGGAGCGCCCCGAGCCGGAAATCGTGGAGCGGGCAGCCGACGCGGTGCGCAGCGGCAAAGTGGTGGCCATCCCCACCGACGCGTTATATACGCTTGTCGCCGACCCCTACAATCTCCGCGCCGTCGCGCAGGTCTTCAGAGCCAAAGGCAGGGAGGTGCATCGCTCGCTGCCGATTCTCGTCGGCGATATTCTGATGGCCGAGGAGCTCGCGGGCGAACTGAACAACCGCTTTTACCTGCTGGCCCGCCGTTTCTGGCCGGGGCCGCTGACGATCATCATCCCCGCCTCCGCGCACGTGCCGTTGAAGGTAACCGGAAATACCGGGCGCATGGCGTTGCGCCAATCCCGTTCGAACATCGCCTGCCAATTGATCGCCGCGCTCAATCAGCCACTCATCTCTACCAGCGCCAACATTTCCGGCAGCCCCACGTGCCACAACGGCATTGACGTTTTCGGCATGATGGACGGGCGCGTGGACCTGGTGCTCGATGGCGGGCTCTGCACCGGGGTGGGCGCGACCACCATCGACATCACCGAGCCCATGTGGAAGCTGATCAAGAGCGGCGCCGTGAGCGAAAAAGAGCTCTCGGAATGTTTGCACCCGTAAGATGGCGCGCCTTCGGCGCACGGGCAGGCCGGGAGGCCTACCCCACTTACTTCCGCTCGAATTCCACCTTGCCGCCGACGATTGTGTAATCCACCGTTGTGGTCAGGATTTGCTCTTCGGGAACGGTGAGGATGTCGCGTGAGAGCACGGTGATATCGGCCAGTTTTCCGGGCTGAAGCGAACCCTTCAGCTTTTCCTCGAACGCGGCGTAGGCGTTGTTCCAGGTGTAGGAGCGGAGCGCCTCTTCGCGCGTCATTTTCTGCTCAGGGAAGAACGCTTTGCCATCGGCGCCCTTGCGCGTGACGGAAGCGTAGAAATTGGCCAGCGGACTGACGTCTTCCACGGGCGAATCGGTTCCGTTGCCGACCACGGCGCCGGAATCGATCAGCTTCCGCCAGGCATAGGCTCCTTCGGCGGCGCGCTGCGCTCCGAGGCGCTCAATGACGAAGGGCGCATCGGACGTGGCATGAATTCCCTGCATCGCCGCGATTACGCCCAGTTGCCCGAAGCGCGGAATATCCACCGGGCTCAGGTGCTGCGCGTGCTCGATGCGCCAGCGCAGATCCTTCATTTCCGGGTGGGCGCGAAAGACCTGCTCGTAGATGTTGAGCGTTTCGCGGTTGGCGCGGTCGCCGATGGCGTGTACCGAGAGCTGGTAACCGTGAGCCAGAGCCATTTCGGCGGCGGCGCGGATTTCACTGGGAGGAGTTTCGTTCAGGCCCGTGCTGTTGGGTTGATCCGCATACGGCTCCAGCAGCCACGCGCCGCGCGACCCGAGCGCGCCATCCATATAGCGCTTGATGGCGCGGATGGTGAGGTGGTTGTCGCCCTCGCCAATCACGCGGTATTTGTCCAGAGCGGGAGCAAGTTCCGCGTTGCTTCCGCCCAGCATCACCCAGAGCCGGAGGCGCAGTTCGTTCTTCCGCGCCATATCGCGGAACACATCGGCGACGGCGAGCGGCGAACCAGCGTCCTCAAAACTCGTGATGCCCTTTGAGAGGCACTCGTCCTGCGCCAACTGGATGATGTGGCGCAACTCGGCCTCGCGTTCGGCGGCCGGCCGCTTGGCGCGCCAGCTTTCGAGGGCGTTTGAAGCAAGTTCCTGGGCCGCTTCCCGCAGCAGTCCGGTGGGGTTTCCCTGCGCGTCTTTGAGGATTTCCCCGCCCGCGGGATTGGCCGTGCCGCGCGTGATGCCCGCCGCCTCCATCGCTTTCGCGTTGACAAACGCGGCGTGGCCGCTGGCGTGGGTGAGCAGCACCGGGTTGGCGGGCGCGGCAGCGCTCAGGGAGGCGTGCAACGGAAAGCCCTCCACGTTCGGCTGCGGCGCGCGGATCCATTTCGATTGATGCCAGCCTCGGCCCACAATCCATTCGCCGGGCCGCGCCTGTTTGGCAGCCTGGGCTACGGCGGCTACAATCTCGTCCCAGGTCTTCGCGCCGCGAAGATCCAGGCCCATCCGGAACTCGCCGATTCCGGTGAAATGGGCATGCCCTTCGATGAAGCCGGGAATGGCGAGCCTTCCGCCGAGGTCGATCACGCGCGTTTGCGGACCGATCCATTTCGCGGCGCTGCTCTCCGGGCCGGTGGCGGCGATCCGGTCTCCTTGGACGGCCACGAAGCCCGCGGCCGGCATAGCGGCGTCGAGCGTTGCGATCCTGCCGTTGTGGATGACGAGGGTGGCGGAATTGTTCTGAGCCATGGCGCAGGAAGCCAGAAATAGAATCGATGCCAGACGCTGCATGGAATACCAGCATAGCGCTGGATGGCGCGTGGGTCGAAGGTTGGCGGTCAGACCGCGGCTTCGCGAACCTGCGCCGCGGGCCGCACGTCGCGCAGCACGGCGCACCAGCCGGGAAATCCCCGCGCGGCCGAGTAGGCGTCCTCTTCCAGGGTGAAGGCTGCATCCACGCGAGCGCCGGGAGCGAACTCTGCGGCGCGCGGCGCAAAACGCCAGGCCTTGAGGACCAGGCTGCGGCCGTTCTGGCGGAGCGTTACGCGCAGGTGCTTCTCGCCCATGGGAACCGGGGGGCCGGCAACCTCGGCATTGAGCGCCGCGAAGACGGGCTGGGGGTTGCCGTGGCCGAAGGGCGCGAGGGAAAGGACGCCCTCTACGGCATGCTCGTCGATTTCGGAGAGTTCCACCAGCGCATCGATCTCAATTACCGGCTCAAAATCTTCCGGCTTGAGATGCGCCGCGGCGTAGGCCTGGAAGCGCTCGCGGAACTCCGGAACGCGCGCCGCTTCGAGCGTAACGCCGGCGGCATGCTTGTGGCCGCCGAAGCGCATGAAGACGTCGCTCATGGATTCGAGCGCCTCCAGTAAATGGAAGGGCCGAATGCCGCGCCCGGAACCTTGCGCAAGGCCGTCTTCGGGGTTCAAGCCTAGCACGAACACCGGCCGGTGGTAGCGCTCCACCAAGCGGCTGGCTACGATGCCGAGGACGCCGCGATGCCATTCGGGATCGTAGTAGACCAGAGCGGCCGCTTCGGGATCCACGGGCACGCGTTCGCAGGCCTCGCGGATCTCCGTTTCCACCTGCTGGCGCGCTGCGTTCTGCTCATTGAGGGCGCGCGCCAGTTCGCCGGCGCGTTCGGCGTCGTCGGTCAGCAGCAGTTCGACCACGGCGCGTGCAGTGTCCATGCGCCCGGCCGCATTGAGCCGCGGCGCGATTTGGAACGCTACCTGCCGCGCCGAGGGGGCAGCGTCGGCAGCGAAACCGGCCACCTCCATGAGAGCGCGCAACCCGGGGCTGCGCACGTTCCGCAGCCCTTCCAGGCCGTGCTTCACCAGAATTCGGTTTTCCCCGGAAAGAGGCGTCACGTCGGCGATGGTCGCCAAAGCGACGATCTTCAAAAACGACTCGGATACGCGCCGTAGCCGCGCCTCCGGCCAGCCCATTCGCTGTAAGAGCACCTGCGCCAGTTTGAACGCAATGGCCGCGCCGCATAAGCCCTTTTCCGGGTACGCGCAATCGGCCCGGTTCGGATTGAGAACGGCGATGGCGGGCGGCAATTCCTCTTCCGGCAGGTGATGGTCGGTGACGATTACATCCACACCGAGTTCCGCAGCGCGCCTGACGACTTCGGCTGCGCGAATCCCCGTATCGACGCTGACGATGAGCGTGACGCCGGCGGCAGCGGCCTCCTCGACGGCGCGGGGGCGCATGCCGTAGCCGTCTTTCAGGCGGTCCGGGATGTGCCACGATGCCCGGCAACCGGCCAACTCGATCGCTTTGATCAGCAGGGCTACGGACGTGGTGCCATCAACGTCGTAATCGCCGTAGATCAGGATCTTCTCTTGGGTGCGGACCGCGCGTTCCAGCCTTTCCCCGGCGGCGGCCATGTCGCGCAGAAGGAGAGGGTCATGGAGGTCTTCGATCGGCGCTTCAAGGAAACGCCGGGCCGCGGCGGGATCGGCGAAGCCGCGGCGCGCCAAAACGCGCGCGGCGGGGGCGCCTATCTCGAGTTCGGAGGCAAGCGCGGCCGCGGCGTGCGAACCGATGCTTGGAAGCACCCAACGGCAGGAAGTCGTCACCCGCAACTCCAGCAGGCGGCGGCCATGAGCGCGTCTGTTCTTGTCACTGAAAGCGGGCCGTCAGTTCTTGGAAAAATAGCCGCCCATATCGTCATCGCCCAGTTCGGGCAATTCCGCCATGATCTCGTCTTCGAGGTTGAGAAACTCCTCGTACCAATCGGGCTGCACGTCGTAAACGTACAGGCGGGAATTGTAGTCGAAGGCCAGTTCGAGCGAGCAGATGGAGCCCTCGTGCGAGCGGAAACTGCGGAGCCGGGAAAGGTATTCGCGCGTATCCTCGCGCGACAACCCGCCTTCCTCAATCTGCGTCTTCAACTCGTCGAGATCGTGGCTCTCTAACTCCGCCGCGGCGAAGAGCACGAGCTTCACGCCGGCCTGGCGGGCCACATCCAGGTACATGCGGTAGTCGGGAAAACGAGCCACATCCCAGAGCACCAGCGGCATGCTTTCCAGCCCGCCGGGATTGCTATAGAAAACGGCAAATTCCGACCTCTCGAGATAGTCCAAAATTTCGCGCTTGAGCGTTTCCAGATTCAAGTCCAAAGTCATTCCTCAGCCCCCTCCGGCCCTCGCCGGGGAGGGTTATTTAGGTCCGGGTTCCCAGTGTTGCCAGCCTGGCATTTCCAACTGCCGACCGAGCGGTTCGGCCCGGTCCTCCCCACGATGAACACTTACCCTAGCACGTTTTGTGGCGGCGCAAGCCGGCCCCGGCAGCTAACTGGCTCAGCCGCGGGCGCGCCCGGAACGAGTCTTTTGGGACACGCGACTCCCCGGACAAACCAACCTGTAACTATACCTGTAGTTGCGTGGCGCCGCAAAGAACGGGGATCTGCCGGCCGCGGCGCGGCAACCGGAATATCCCGCCCGCGGAGCCCCTACGAAAGACCCCTCCGGACACCGCATAATAGAATTCTGTGCAGCAGAAGATACGTCACGCCTCCGCCATCGCCGGTGAGATCGGATTACCGGGCGACAAATCGATTTCCCACCGGTACGCCATGATCTCGGCCCTTGCCGAGGGCAAGACGCGTATCCGGAATTACTCCACCGGCGCCGATTGCCACTCCACGCTGGGTTGCCTGAAGGCTTTGGGCATAGAGGTGGAGGGCGCGGGAACCGAATTCGTTATCCATGGCCGCGGCCTCAACGGGTTGCGGGCTCCGGCCGCTCCGCTCGATGCGGGCAATTCGGGATCCACCATCCGCATGCTTTCCGGCATTCTGGCCGCCCAGCCGTTCACGAGCCGGATTGGCGGGGATGAATCGCTTTCCCGCCGGCCCATGGCGCGCATCATGAAGCCGCTTAAGGAAATGGGCGCGCACATCCGGGCGCACGAGGACAAGTTTCCTCCGCTCGAAATTCAGGGAGCGGCGCTGCGGCCGATCGACTATTGCCTGCCCGTGGCCAGCGCCCAGGTGAAGACGTGCGTGCTCTTCGCGGGATTGTTCGCCGATGGCGCCACATCGGTGACGGAGCCTTCGCGGTCGCGCGATCATTCCGAAATCGCCCTGCGGGAGTTCGGCGCGGAGGTAACGGTATCGGGTCACACGATCACGATTGCGGGGGGGCCGAAGCTCCAAGCCCGCGAGCTGTTTGTGCCGTCGGACCTTTCCTCGGCTGCGTTCTTCCTGGTTGCCGCATTGCTAGTCCCAAGGTCGCGGCTGACGATTCGCGCGGTAGGCCTGAACCCGACGCGCTCCGCGCTGATCGATTTTCTGGTGGGCATGGGGGCGAAGATCAGCGTGCCCAACCTGGCAAGCAGGAACGGCGAACTGGTAGGCGACTTAGTGGTGGAGTATTCCGAGTTGAGCGGCGGCGTGATCGAAGGCGCGCTCACGGCCTCGCTGATCGACGAAATTCCGGCGCTCGCGGTGCTGGGAGCCGCTACCGAACGGGGACTCGTGGTGAAGGACGCTTCGGAGTTGCGCATCAAAGAGACCGACCGCATCCGCACCGTGGTGGAGAACCTGCGCCGCATGGGCGTGGAGACCGAGGAACTGCCGGACGGTTTGATCGTGCCGGGGCGGCAGAAGTTCCGCGCCGCCAGTTTCGATTCCTTCGGCGACCACCGCATCGCCATGGCGTTCGCCGTGGCGGCGCTTCGGGCGGATGGGGAATCGGTTATCGAAGGCGCGGAAGCGGCGTCGGTTTCCTTCCCGGAGTTCTGGGACACGCTCGGCGCCATCACGGCATAGGACACGCCATTACCGGAAGCCACTGGAAGCCCGTCCGGGAACCTCCTGCAAGGTCAGCGGGGTCGAGGTGGAGAAGGCTCTGACGGTGGCGTTAGAATCGCAGCCGGCGCTACGGCCTGCCCATGCGGACCGGCGGCAGCCCGGTGGAAGTCCCGGTGGTTTGCATGCCGGCGGGCGCTCCGGGGGAGCTTGTGGCTCCGGTACCTGAGCCCGTCCGAATAACGCCGCCCGCGGCCTGGGTAGTGGTACTCTGCCTGCCGCCCGCGCCCTGCGCCGCGCTCTGGCTCTGGCTTTGGCTCTGGCTTTGATTTTGCTGGCCCGAGGCTCCTCCCATCAAGGCGGTTGGCGATACAACCTTCAGCGGGTCGAATAGGAATTCCCACTCGTTGTACGCCGTGCGATCGTTGTACACCATGATGGCTTCGGCTTTATCGGTGCTGGCGAAGCCGGCAATGCCCGTTCCGCCGGCCGGATTTTGCCCTGCCATCACAAGTGGCCCCGGGCCGTTAGCCGCACCGCCGCCGGGAACGTAGCTGGGGTCTATGCCGCCGAGCTGGTTCTGCTGAACAATTTGGGCGGCGCGGGGATTTGGCGTCGTCAGAATCTGGTTGATCATGCTGGCTGCCGCGTTCATCCCGGCCGGATTGAAGCCTGGCGGCACGTTTTGGCCAGCTTGGCCTTGGGGAGCCGGCGTAAGCGGCGTGCCTGCAACAGAAGTTTGGTAGGGCGCCCCCGGGAAGGAGCCGGCGGCCTGGGGGTTCTGGCCCTGTGCGCTGCCCGGATTCTGCGCAGGGTCGTACGGCTGGCCCGTCGCCGGATTCACGATTGCGCCCCCCGCCATCCCAGGCATCGGCTGCCCGGGCTGAGCGCCGCTGTCAGGCTGCTGGGTCGCCGCGTCCGAATCGTCGGTGGGATCCGGGGCGCCGGGGAAGACCGGCCCTGTCAGCCCGCCCGCTCCGCCCTCGCTCGCCCGCCTACGGTCCTGCGGCCGGAGTTGCTGGTCACCGGCTAGTATCTGGTTCTGCCCCACGCCCGCATAGGCGCTGATATAGCTGCTCTGGCCCGCGCCCTGCGCGGCGGTCTGCTGGGCCGGCTTAACCAGAGAGTCGGTCACGACGCCGTTTTCGATGTGGATGACGCGCCACTCCGATTTGCCGGTCATCGGGTCGATGTACTGGTGCCTTAGGAAGTGCCGGCTCTGGTAATCTTCAAGATCGGCCACGCTGCGCGGGTATTGCCGCGTGGTTGCGTAGAAGACCTGGATGGCGCGCTTGTACTGCTCGCCGCGCTCCACCAGCAACTGCTCCTTCTGGCGTTGCGCCTGAAAAGCGATGCGGGGGATTTCGCTGTAGAGCGAAATGGCGATCACCGCCGCCATCAGGAAGACCAGCAGCAGCGCAAATCCGGATTCACTATCCCGGCGCACGGGAAGCGGCCTCATCCGCAAGCGCCAACGATTGTTCGCGCTTTAGTTGCGTATCCTCCAGCACCACCGAAGTCGCGCCGATGCGAACCACCCGGTAGCGTTTCTTGAGCAGGTCGCCTTCGCCCGCAATGACGATGTCGTCGCCATCCAGAAAGAACGCCGTTCTCACGCCCCCCCGGCGCGCCGTCGAAATTCCGAAGTATTTCAGCGGAATCGGAACCGGCGGCGGCTCGGCCGGCTGCATGGGTGGAGTGGGGGGCTGCGGCCGCGGAGTGATCACGGGCTCCGGAGCGTTTAACACGGCTTTGGGCTGCGGCGGAGGCGGCGGCGTTCCGAATTGAAACAGGTTGCGGTTGGCGCCATCGGAAGCTACCTGCTGGAGCCGTTCCAGGGCATCGAGAAGCAGCGTGGGATCGACCTTGGTCGGGTCTATGCGGTCTTCGGGGCGCTTGGAACGCAAAACGGGGTGGAACTCATCGCTGCGCACGGCCTGCCCCGGCGGCCTGCCGGTGGAGGGCGCCCTCGACGGGGCCGATGCCGAGGCTAGCGGCTGCTCAACAGCCGCAGGCGTCACGCCAGCCGGCGTTGTGGGCGCATCCGGGCCGGAGAGCACGTTGGCATAGAGCAGATAGCCCGCGACCACCGCCAGCACCGCCAGCGCGGCAGTTTCCTTCTTGTTCTCCAGGCCGAGTTTCATAGGCTCGCTCCCGGCTTGTCCTGAATGAACGCGTCCAGCTTCAGGCTCACATTCACCACTTGCCCCGATTGCTGCTGCTGCGGGGAAACCACGTTCATGTTCTCGATGATCAGGAACCGCGGCGATTTATCCACCAGTTCCACGAACTTCTTGAGGTTGGCGTAAGTGCCCTCGTAACCCGCCACGATGGTCGCCATCGAAAGAGTCTCGCTGCCCTCGATAGGCTCCACCGCGATTTGGGCCGGGAGCGCGCGGATTCCGGCTTCTTTAGCCATCCGGTTCAATTCCTCGCCCAGCGCGGACGATAAAGTACGCCGCTCGAAAATGTACTTGGCCAGGAACTCATCGCCCTCGCGCCGGGCCGTTTCCACGTTGCCCGCCAGGCGCTTGGCGGCGCCGATCCGCTGCTCCAGGGAAGTCAGCCGCACGGAAAGGGACGCCTGCTGGTTTCGCATGTCCTCGGCGGATCCTCCGAACGGCTTGAAGGCCATCACCGCCGCCGCCAGGTTGGCCGCCAGCAACACGGCAATGGCCAGCCGCAACCCGACCCGCGGATCTTTCACCGAGCCGCCTTTCCACTTGATTCCGGCGATCTTAAGGTTTCTGGGCATAGTTCACCGTTAAGCGGTAGCGGTATAGGGGGTCGGCCTGCGTCGGCGGAATGCTGCTGTGCTGCAACACGGAGCCGAACAAGGGCGAGTTTTCGAGAGCGAGCAGGGCCTGGATTTCGGGCTCGGGCGCTTCCGCCGCCACGGTCATATCCAGCAGCACCTGATTGGCGGAATCGAGCGAAGGGCGAATCGACACAATCTTCACGTTATAGGGCAGGGTCTTTTCGAGATCGGAGAAGATGCGCGTCCAACTAATTCCCTTGCGGTAAAGCAGCGCATTCAGGAACACGCTGCGCTCCAGGACCTCGGCGTTCTCCGGCTGGTTCAACACCGCCGAAAAGCGGGCCTGCTCGGCGGTCTGCCGCACGATCTCGCGATTGAGCCGGTCGATATCCTGCCGGACGTCGGCCATCTGAGCGCGGTCGGCCAGAATCAGCCAGATCAAACCGCCCAAGGTAGCCGCGAGCAGGCAACAGACGGCCAGCGAGGCGAGCGTCATCGCTCTCACCCTCTGAAACGGCTGGCTTGCCAGATTGATCGGAATCTTCATCTCAATTGCTCTTCGCGATGGAGTGCAAGTAACCCAACAACCCCGCATCGTGCTCCCCGGGCACGGCCAGCGGAGAGCGCAAGGGCTCCACCTCGACGCTCAATTCGCCGGCGAAATGGCGGGCGGCCTCATCGGTCCGCGAACCCAAGCCGCAAAGGTATAGCTTGTCGGGAAGCGCCCCGAGGTTGTCTTCCACGTAAACGAACGTCGGGGCCAGCACGGCCGTAATGTCATCGAAGCCGGCCGAGGCGATTTCCAGGCATCGCGCCACCTTAAGAGTTCCCTTGTGCAGCGCCAGCACCGAAAGCGTACGCCCTGCAATCTTCGCGATTACCGACATTTCCCCGTCGGGAGCGAGTTCGAGCGCCGCAAGGCCCGAAGTAGTCACAAAGCCCGGATTCAGGCCGGCCGCGCGGAACGGAGCCTCGTAGCGCGCCAGAATTTCGAGCGGCGCCACAGCCACGGCCACGTCAACTCTCTTGCCGGGGCCGGGCTGCGCCCAATAGCCTACGGCGGCGGATTCCACGTCGAACGGGACGCTGCGCTTCAGGCGAAAACGAAGCAGCGACGCCTGCTCTTTGGGGTCCGACGGAAAACTATCGAAATCGAGCACCATCAGGCGGGCGCAGTAATCGGGCAGTATCAGGGCCACGTCGTTGCGCTTGCGCGCGGCCAGCTTCTCCGCAAGCGAGCGCACAGCCTGGCCGAAATCGTCCTCGTCGATTACGTTTTCCTTTAGGGGCGAAACCGCGAGCGTCCCCGGCTTGAGCGGCCGGAACTCAACGCCCGTTCGCGAGCCGACGCGCGCCGCGGCGACGCCGGCCTCGGAGATCTCGAACGCCATCGCCGGCGGCGGGTCGGCGACAAGCCGCTTGAGCGTCTCTAGGAACATGACGCCTCCCGCCCGCGTTGCCCTGCCTGGCGCGCGGACACGGCTGCCGGAAATGGGTGGTTATGCCTCAATGAACGTCACCTTGTTGATCTCGCGCAGCGTGGTCACGCCAGTGCGCATCTTGGCCACGGCAGATTCGCGGAGGAAGGTCATTCCCTCCTCGCGCGCCATTCGCTTGATTTCGGAACTCGGACGGCGGTTCAGGATCATCTCGCGGATCCGGTCGGTTAAATCCAGCAACTCGTGAATCGCGGTGCGTCCCCGGAAACCCGTGCCGCCGCACTCGAAGCATCCGGCGCCTTCCATGAATGGATGATCCCGCCAGTCGTCCGGGTTAAGACCGCTCTCCACCAGAAACGAATCGGGGTAATGGACGCGCTTGGCGCAGCGGTCGCAGATCACGCGCACCAGCCGTTGGGCCAGTATGCAGTTCAGCGAAGAGACGAAGTTATACGGCTCCACACCCATATTCAGGAAGCGGCCGAGCACGTCGAGCACGTTGTTGGCGTGCACGGTGGTGAATACCAAGTGGCCGGTCAGGGCCGAATTGATCGCGATTTGAGCGGTTTCCTGGTCGCGGATTTCGCCCACCATGATCTTATCCGGGTCATGGCGCAGAATCGAGCGCAGGCCGCGCGCGAACGTCAGCCCCTTCTTCTCGTTCACCGGAATCTGGGTGATGCCTTTGATCTGGTATTCAACCGGGTCTTCGATGGTGATGATCTTGTCTTCGTCGTTCTTGATCTCACTCAGCGCCGCGTAGAGGGTGGTGGTCTTGCCGGAACCTGTGGGGCCGGTGACCAGCACCATGCCGTAAGGCTCCATGATGTAGCGGCGGAACTTCGCCAAGTCGCCTTCGGAGAAACCCACCACTTCAAGCGACAACTGAGCGAACTTCTCGCTCATCGATTCCTTATCGAGCACGCGCAGCACGGCGTCCTCGCCGTGAATCGTGGGCATGATGGAAACGCGGAAATCGATCAGCCGGTTCTTGTAGCGCACGCGGAAGCGCCCGTCCTGGGGCACGCGCTTCTCGGCGATATCGAGTTCGCTCATCACCTTGATGCGCGAAATGATCGTCGATTGCCAGTCCTTCGAAATCGGCGGCATGGCGTAGTGCAGCACGCCGTCGATGCGGTACTTGATGGCGACTTCCTGGTCGCGCGATTCGATGTGGATGTCGCTGGCGCGGCGTTCGAGCGCATTGAAAATGGTGGTATCCACCAGCTTGATGACGGGCGCGATATCCGCATCGGCGGAGGTCAGCTTGTCGATCGAAAGCGTTTCGTCCTGGTCGCCCTCTTCGGCCACCACATCGAGCGTGAAGCCTTCGGTCACCTCTTCGAGCACGCGCTGGGATTGCTCGGTCTTTTTCAGCAGCTCGGAAATCTGGGATAACGTTGCGACGTTCACGTGCAGCTTTCGGTTCAGCAGCAGCGTCAACTCGTCGACGAGGTTCAGATTCCGGGGATCGGAAAGCGCGATCTCGAGCGTCCCGTCATGGGCCCGCATGGGCACGAAGTTGTAGCGGAACATCAGATCCACCGGAATGGAGCGGAACAGGTCGTGGTCGATCGCGGCTTCCCGCAAATCCACGAACTCGCACCGGTAGCGCGCCGCTACGGCGCGCGCCTGCTCCACTTCGGCGGGGTCGGTTAACCGTGATCTATCGGGAGTCGCCATGCTTCACCGGATGGTATCCGCCAGGGAAAAGATCGGCAGATACAGAGAAATCAGAACGAAGGCCACAAAGCAGCCCATCATGATCATAATGGCGGGCTCGATCAGCGAGAGCATGGCCGTCATGCGCGTGTTCACGTCCTCTTCGAAGAACTCAGCCACGCTGTTGAGCATCTGCGGCAGCGCGCCCGTCGATTCGCCTACTTCGATCATGTCGATCGCCAGGCCGGGGATCAACTTCGAAGCCTTCAGCGCGACCGAGAGCGATTGCCCCTCGCGAACCCGTTTGCCCGCGTTTTCGAGCGCCTCCCGCAAGATCGGCGTGCCGATCGAATCCGCGGCCGTTTCCATCGCTTGCACCAGCGGAATGCCGCCGGTTAAGAGGGTGCTGAGGATACGGGAGAGTTGCGCCACCTGGTACTTGAGCCAGATATCGCCCGCCACCGGCAGGCGGAGCTTCAAATGATCGATCTTGGCGCGCGCCGATTCGCGCTGCGACCACCAGCGGAACCCAAATATCCCCGCCACCAGAGCCGCCGCGAACACAAGAATGTAGCTGCGCGCGGTGGTGCCCACTGCGATCAGCGCCAGGGTCATGGAAGGCAACCGGGCCTGCATGCTGCTGTAAAGCGAGGCGAACGTCGGGACCACGTAGGTCACCAGGAACACCATCAGCAGAATCACCAGAACGATCAGCACCGCGGGGTACATCAGCGAAACCAGGATCTTCTTCCTGACGGCGAGCGAAATCTTCTGGTAGGAGATATAGCGGTCCAGCACTTCCGTGAGGCTGCCGCTCTTCTCGCCGGCCATTACCGAGGTGGAGTAGATCTTCGGGAACACGCCCTGCCGGCGAAAAGCGTCCGAAAGCAGCGAGCCATTGCGAACTTCGTCGCGCACGGCTTTGACGTATGGCGCGAGGCGCACGTCGGTGAGGCGCTCGGAGAGAAGGTCGAGCGATTTCAAGATCGGCAATCCGGCGCGGACCAGGGTGACGAATTGCTGGTTGAAGATCAGGAACTTCTCTAGATTGACCTTCTTGCTCCGTCCGGATGTGGCAACGGAGACAGCGCGCGGCTTGATCGAATAGACCAGGTAACCTTGTTGGACGTATTTCTCGCGCAATTCCTTTTCGGAATCGGCGGTCGCCACCTGCTGGCGCACCTGGCCGCGGCCGTCCGCGTACTTTAGAAGGAATTCGCCCATAAGTTACTGATCCGAATCGACCACCTGGGCTCCTGGCGGCGCCTTGAACTGGAACAGGCCGCCGGTCAGTTTGGGGTCCACCTTCTCCGCTTCGAAGCGGAAATGAAGAACGGACCGGTCAAACCCGGTCACCTGGACTTCACGGATGGTGAAATCCGCGGCTACCAGGAAATCCACGTTCGTATAGGGGAGGTCCTGGCCGCTGGGCTCGGCTTTGATGCGCGTTCCGCCCGCCTCCGAGCTTGCCTGAATATTCCGGAACTCCTTCTTAAAATTCAACTTACCGAGCAGGAAGGCCAGCGGCGCCCGCATATCGTCGCTCTCCTTGAGCTTCATTTTCTCGGCCCGGTTATCGGCCGGTGTGTATAACCACAAGAACTTGCCGTCCGAAACGAAGAGCTTTCCCTTGGGGTCGGAGTAGTCCCAGCGCATCTTCCCCGGCTTCTGCAGCGCGAGCGTCCCGCTTTCGGTACGCCGGGGGCGTCCGACCGGCGTATATGTTTCCGTGAAAACGACTTGCAAGGTCTTCGCTTTGTTGTAGCGGGTTTCCACCTGCTTCAGCAGACTGTCCAGTCCCGCATCGGCGGCGAAAGCGGGCAGGGCAACGAGACCTAGGCACAGATAAAGCGGGCTCACAAAGATCTAGACGCGGGACGAGGCGAAATCGTGGAGTACTGAAAACAGTGGAACAGAGGAAACCTGACCGGCGGACGTTCTATGCCCTCAGAAAAGACTTGGGTTGGCGGGCGATGCCGCCCGCCAACCCAAGGTTGGTAACGCGTACTGCCGGTTCCAGCGTTAGAACTGGAACTTCAGAGCAACCTGGAGAATGCGTCCATCCCTCGCCGCCTGAATTACCCCGAAAGTGCTCGGGTTATTCATCGCGGTCGCGGGGTTGTTGAACCGTGCGTGGTTCAAAAGGTTAAACGCTTCGAAGCGGAGGTTCATCTTGAGCTGCTCGCGCAAATCGAAGTTCCGGGTCATGGAGGTGTCCAAATTCCAGGCTCCCGGACCACGCAGGATGTTTCTGGAGGCATTTCCGAAGGTTCCCGCGGCCTGCTTCTGGAAAGCGGCCGTATTGAACCACTTCGCGATGGTCGGATTGGATAGCTTCGGGTCGCCAATGACATCCGGGCGGTCCAGCCCAACGCCGGTCCCGGAGACATCGGTTCCCACGGTCACGTTCATCGGTCCGCCGGTGAGGGCGCTGAGGATGAACGAAAGCTGCCACCCTTCGGTGACGCGTTGCATCCACGGGCCGCCTAGTTTCGGGCTTTGGAGAATCGAGGATACGTTCAAACTCTGCCGGTAGTCCGATCCGCAGGAGGCCCATTCGCCGCGGCGGTTGTTCGGATTCTGATAGTAGCTGGAGATGTCCTGAGCAGCCTCGCCCTGGTTGAAGCAGTGCGACCAGGTGTAATTCGCCATGACCGAAAAGCCCTGGCTCATGCGTTTATTGACCGAGAGCAGCAGGCCGTTATAGCTGGCATTGCCCCCGTCGTCCACCATGATGATGCTGCCGAAGCCTTTGGCCGCAGTGGCATTAGCGACAGTGAGGACGCGCTTCCCTCCCGAGCCATACACGAGCGGATTGAGTTCGCGGCCCAGCCACTGGTGGCTCGTCTTGTTGCCGAGGTACGTGCCGGAGAAGAGGATATTCTGCCCGAACTGCCGCTGGTAAGAGAAGTTCCACTGCTGCGTATAGGCCGGGCTGCTATCGGTGGGCTGGAACTTGTACCCGGCGCCCAGCGGAAACGCCACCGTGGAGGACGGATTGGCCGCGGTCGGGAACGGATTGCCGCCGGGGTAGTTCTTCCACGGATCGGATAGCGGGACTAGATTGGTTGCGCTGCTCGTAAGGGTGATGGTGTTGCCCCAGGGCGCATCCAAGGTTACGTGCGTGGTGCCCCAGAGGTACGTCGTGTCCCAGAAGACGCCGTAACTGGCGCGGATGGTCTCGGTTCCGCCCGGGTGAGGCTGGAAGACGAGTCCGATGCGCGGGGCGAAATCCCACACCTGCGACGACGTATTGGTGTTGTCAACGCCCGGATCTCCGGCAAAGGTAATTCCAGGGGGAGCATTTACAAACTTCTGGCTCACTTTGCCGGCATAGAAATCGGCTATGTTGAAGCGGGCCGCGTAGTTGAACCGGTTACGCTGCGGGTAGAACGGATCCCAGCGAACGCCCATGTTGAGCTGGAGCCGCGAGCTGAGCTTCCAGTTGTCCTGGAAGTAGAGCGAAGGCGCATTCTGACGGTCAGCGGCAATCTGGCCATTTCCCTGGAGGTACGTGTAGATGTTGCCGGTGACAAAATCCGCCATCGCATTCCCGGTAGTTCCGCCGTTGAAGGTCATACGCGAGTTCATCTGGAACATGCCGACTCCATCGAGACGGGATTGGGTCCAGGTAAATCCGGTGGTCATTTGGTGGGCGCCGCGCGTGAGGCTAATGTCTTCGGTGAGGCCGTAGATGTTGCTGATCGAATACGCGGGGATTGAGCCGCTGGGCAGGTTCAACTGGAAGTAGCCGCTCACCTGGAACTGGCCGATGAAGTTCGGAACGGGGGTGTAGATCTTCGATCCCAACTGAGACATTGTCGGCACGCCTTCAGGCACGGTCCGGCGGACGGCCGACCTGGCGTATGACAGGCGCAGGGAGCTGACGGTCGACGAGTTGAGCATGTACGTGTCGCCGAGGCTAAAGGCGGATACGCGGTCCGCCACGGGCGTCGGGGTCGCGATGGCCGCGGAGAAAAGGTTCGCCTTGTCGAAAGGCACCGCCATCGCGTAATCGTCTATGTACGCTCTGAAGAAGAGCGAATCGACCGCGGTGCGCTGCCAATCGGTCCTCAACACGTGCTGGGCGCCGTTGCCGGCGGCCTTAAGTCCGAACTGGATCTTGCCGCAGGGGTCCGTGGACTTCGGGAGCCACCCCGCAAGGGCCACCGCGACTGGATCGACCGGGCCGACGTTGCTCGCGGTGATGGTGGATTTGAGCGTGCCGGGGCACTTCGAGAAGTCGCCTTTCAGCATGTCTGCCGTGGGGACGTATTGTACGGTTGTGGTCGGGGTGGTGCGCTCCTTCGTGTCCTGGAAGCCATAGAAGAAGAACAGCTTGTCTTTCTTAATCGGGCCGCCGAGGACGCCGCCGAACTGGTTCCGTTTGAGGGGGTCGGGAGCCAGCGCGAAGAAACTGCGCGCGTTGATCTTACCGTTGCGCAGGAACCAGAAAGCATCGCCATGCACTTCGTTGGTGCCGGCTTTGGTCACCGCGTTGACAGCGCCGCCGGGACGGCTGCCGTAGTTGGCCGGCATGCTGCTGGTTTCAACTTTGAACTCCTGGAGCGCATCCGGGAAAGGAAGCGGCAGTCCGACGTTCGTTCGGGAATCCACGTGAACGGCGCCATCGAGGAAGTAGTTGGTGGAATTGCCTTGGCCGCCTGCGATGGAGAAGGAGGCGACGTTCGGGTGGTTGAGGCTGTTCACCAATCCAGTGCCGGTGGTCGGAACCGCCGCGCCGGAGAGCGTGATCAACTGGGTTACATTGCGGCCATTGAGGGGAAGATCAATGACCCGCTGTTGGTCGATGACCTGCCCAATCGTCGTGCTGACCGTATCCACCATCGTCGCGTTCGCGGATACTTCCACCACTTCATTGACGGTGCCGATCTTCAGCGCCACGTTCACCTGCGGGTTGACGCCCACCTGGAGTACGATGCCGGTTTGGACATGTTTGACGAAGCCGTCTTTGGCGACTTCGAGTCTGTACGGCCCCACCGGAAGGTTAGTTACGGCGTAGGCGCCGTCCGGGCCAGTGGCGGCGGAACGGCTGTAAGAGGTATCCACATTGGTGATGGTGACCTGCGCACCCACCACGACGGCGCCGGTCGAATCCTGGACGACGCCCGAAACCTGTTGCATGTTCTGGGCTAAGAGGCCGGAACCGGCCGCCAAGACCATGAGCGCTGCTAAAAGCACCCGTTTCATTGTTGATTGAACTCCTTCCCCGCTTGGATTTGCTGCGTGAGCCCAGTTTGGCGCGAAACGCGATGGTCTCCTGCCGCTTACTACCTGCGGCGCAGAGCCAGAACGCGAGAATGGGCGCAGACACTTCACCTCGGCAGGCCCCGATACTCAAATAGTTCTGGAGAATTGTAGCCGCAGACCCGATTTCAAAGATATAGTTTTACGGTTACCGTGCTGTAACAGTAGATCCCCCAAATGGGGTAGGGGGAAGGCCATATCAGGAAGAGGCCGGACGCAGCGCGGCGTAGGATGTCGATGGAAAGCGATGGGGCCGCAGGGATAAAAGTATTTTGAATTAATGACTTACGTGGTTTGTGCGGGTACGGGAGCTACGCGCGGCCGAAGCGTTACGCTATCGGAGCGGCCGTGACGTGCAACTGCAACGACAGAGAAGCCGTGGCCCGGAGGTTCAGGGACAAGTACATTGCTTTGCTCTCGGGTCTGCCTTGGCGGCAGGCCGGAGACTACGACTGAGACCTCAGCAGGTTGGCCTCTTCGAGCGTCATTTCCTCAGGAACGTGCTCACCGACCTTTCGCTCCTGCCGTTTGGTAGCCTTCTCACGCTGCTTCTCCGCGCGGGCTATTTCTTTCTGTCTTTTTTGGAACGTCGTTCGCGATTTCGTTCCCATAGGCAAATACCTCCCCTTCTTGGATTGTCCTGACTGCCTGCCTCCCCCTATTCTCCAGCTTTAGGCCTCCGCAGGGCAACTCCCAGATGAACCATTGCGGCCCGAACCCGGCACGAGGATGATGAATTATGTCCCAAACCGGCGTGCAACTGCTTGATCGGGGGCTGATCCGCTCGCTACTCGAGGGCGCCCGGAATAGTCCGCGGTTGCGGACGAATTTCAATTTCCACGCCAGCGCAGACGATAACCCGCATCGTTTCCTCAATGTGATGCTGCGCGGAACCTACATCACGCCGCATCGCCACCGGAACCCGCCCAAGGCCGAGGCGTTCGTCGTGATTGAGGGCGAACTGGCGTTCTTCACCTTCGACAACCTCGGCCGCACGCTCGCCCGCTACACCCTTGGGCGGGAGGCCGCGGGCATCGATATCGCCCCGGGCATCTGGCACACCATGGCGGTGTTGACGCCCCATGCCGTCTGTTACGAGGTCAAGCCGGGGCCATACCTCGCGCTCACGGATAAGGAGTTCGCGCCGTGGGCGCCTAGGGAGGGCGACCCCGCCGCCCAAGCCTATCTGGAACGGCTGCTCTCGCAGTTGCCTGATTCCCCGGGGACGTCTCTCTAGAAGAAGCCCGTGTACTGCGGCGGGGCGTCCGCCTTCAGCCCCAGGGCCTTCGCCGCTTCAAGGGGCCAGTATGGCCTGCGCAGAAATTCGCGGGCCAGCAGAACCAGATCCGCCTTTCCTTCGCGAACGATGGCGTCCGCCTGCTCCGGCTGCGTGATTAGCCCCACCGCGCCGGTAGGAATACCGGCCTCGGCCCGGACGCGCTCCGCAAAAGGAACCTGGAAACCGGCGGCAGCGGGAATCTTCGCATAGGGGACGAGCGCGCCCGAGGAGCAATCGATCAGGTCCACGCCGAGGGGCTTTAAGCGTTTGGCCAGCTCCACCGAAGAACCGAGGTCCCATCCGCCCTCGACCCAGTCGGTGGCGGAGATGCGGACGAAGAGCGGGAGTTCCTGGGGCCACGCGGCTCGAACGGCTTCCGCCGCCTCCAGCACGAACCTGATCCGGTTGTCGAATGACCCGCCGTATTCGTCCGTCCGGCGGTTCGAAAGCGGAGACAGAAACTCGTGGGCCAGGTAGCCGTGCGCGGCGTGGAGTTCGACAACCTGGAACCCCGCCCGCCTGGCCCGCGATGCGGCGGCGGCGAACGCTTCCACAATGCGCGCTATTCCAGCTTTGGTGAGTTCTTCGGGCGCCGGGTCGGCCGGGTCGAAGGGAATCGGGCTGGGCGCTACGGTTCGCCAGCCGCCCCGGTCTTCGAGGAGCGTTCCACCGCCCTGCCGCGGCGAAGACGTGCTCGCCTTCCTTCCGGCGTGCGCGATCTGTATGCCGGCCGCCGCCCCCTGGCTGGCGATGAACCGCGTGATGCCGGCCAGCGGCGCGATGTGCTCGTCCTTCCAGATTCCGAGATCCTGGGGCGAGATTCTGCCCTCGGGCGAAACGGCCGCCGCTTCCGCGATCACCAGGCCCGCTCCGCCCGCGGCGCGGGTTCCAAGATGCACGAAATGCCAGTCGTTGGCGAAGCCGTCTTCAGAGGAATACTGGCACATCGGCGAGACGGCAATCCGGTTCCGCAGGGTGACTCCGCGGATAGTCAAAGGGGCGAACAGCCCTCGATCATCTTGCATAACACCAGTATGCGGCACGCGCGCGCCGCTTCACACGGCGCGCGCGTTCTGAGATCATGGGCGGAAATGCTCCGCAAGACGGTATATGGCTGCGCCATATTCGCGAGTTCGCTGCTGCTGTTCCTGATTCAGCCGATTATGGCCAAGGCCGTTCTGCCCTGGTTTGGAGGGTCGGCGGGCGTGTGGACCACCGCCATGCTGTTCTTCCAGGCGGCGCTGCTCCTCGGGTACCTGTATGCCCATTGGACATCGAGCCACCTCTCGCCTCGGGTGCAGATTGCGGTCCACGTGACGCTGCTGGCGGGGAGTCTCTTCCTGCTGCCCATCGTGCCGCTGACCACTTGGAAATCGGCCGGAGCCCCCGCGCTGCAGATCCTGGCCGTTATGGCGCGCTCCATCGGCCTGCCGTTTCTATTGCTCAGCGCCAATGGCCCGCTGGTGCAGACGTGGTTTGCCCGCACCAAGACCGCGCTCCCCTACCGCCTGTTCGCCGTGTCCAATGCGGCGTCGCTCGCGGCGCTGCTTCTGTACCCGGCGCTGCTGGAGCCGTGGATCGGGACGCACAGCCAGTTGTTTCTGTGGTCGTGTTGCTACGGTTGCTTCGCGCTGCTGGCCGGCGCGGCGGGTTTCCTGAGCGCTTCGGGCGCGTCGCTTGAGTCTGCAAAGGAGCCGAGCCCCGCATGGCGCGACAAAGCGCTCTGGATTGGCCTCGCCGCATGCGCTTCCGCGCTCTGGCTCGCGGTTGCGAACACACTCAGCCAGAACGTCGCCCCGATTCCCTTTCTGTGGGTGCTGCCGCTGGGTATCTATCTGCTGAGCTTCACCCTCTGCTTCGGCGGCGACGGCTTCTACCGCCCGCGGCTTTACCGGTGGGCGCTTCCCGCAAGCTGGGTCCCCATGGTCTATTGCATTGCCCGGTCCAGCTCGGTCGGCCTGAAGACGGCGATCGCGGCATTTTCGGTGGCCCTGTTTGTGTGCTGCATGTTCTGCCATGGCGAATTAGCGCGGCGCAAGCCCCACCCCTCGCAACTCACGGCGTTTTACCTGATGCTGTCGCTCGGGGGCGCGCTCGGCGGCCTTTTTGTGGGCGTGATCGCCCCGGGCGTTTTCAACCGCTATCTCGAACTGCCCGTGGCTCTCATGGCCTGTATCCTTTTGTTCCTGGGTATTCTACTTCGCTTCCCGCGGGCCAGAATCGTGCGTTTCGCCGTGTTGGCCATAGCCGCGCTCGTCGTGGCGCAGCGATTCGGCGACAGCAACATTCGCGTGGTTGCGCGTAGCCGCAATTTCTACGGCGCGCTGCAGATCAGCGAGACGGGAACGGGAGAATCGGCGCAGCGGATTCTAACGAACGGGAGCATCTATCACGGCGCCCAGTTCCTGTCTGCCGATCGGAGCCGCCAAGCTACCACCTACTACGGGCCGCAGTCCGGCGCCGCGGCCGCTCTGGCGCAAGCCGGCCCGGGTCCGCGCCGCATCGGGCTGATCGGGCTCGGCGCCGGCACGCTGGCCGCCTACGGCCGCGAAGGCGACTACTTCCGTTTCTATGAGATCAACCCCGCCGTGATTCAAGTCGCCTGGGAGCAGTTCCGGTTCTTGAAAGAGAGCCGCGGAAAGGTGGAAGTTGTGACCGGCGACGGCCGGCTGGCGCTTGAAAGCGAGCCGCCTCAGCAGTTCGACGTTCTGATTCTGGACGCCTTCAGCGGCGACTCCATTCCCATGCATCTACTGACGCGGGAAGCGTTTTCGCTGTATTTCTCGCATTTGAAGCCCGGTGGAATCCTGGCCGCGCATATCAGCAACCGTTATCTGGATCTGGGGCCCCCGTTGGCGGCCCTGGCCAAAGACCGCGGGGCCGCGCTGCGCGTTCTTCAGAATGCGCCGAACCTTTCCCAGGGTGTTCAGCCTTCCGTTTGGGCGCTCCTCGCCGCGAGCGACGAGCAGCTTCCCCAGTCGGGGGACCGCCTCTTCCCGCGGGTGGCAAAACGCGTCTGGACGGACGAGTACAGCAACCTCTTTGAAACCGTGCGCTGACGCGGCTGCCGAAAGAGTCAACTGACGGCGCAGCCGAAGCCGGCACCCGTGCCTGCGCCACTATCTTGACAAAGTCTAACTTTAGACATATTCTAATTAGTAATGTCGGTTCTGCGCGAATCCCTGGATGCTGCTTTCCGGACCGCGGGGCTGAGGCCCACGGCCCAACGCTACGCCGTGCTCGAATTTCTGGCGCGCCGCCCGCGCCACGCCACGGCTGAGGAGATCTTCCACGCCGTGAACCGGGCGGACCCGCGCGCTTCGCGAGCCACTGTATATAACAGTCTGCGGGCGCTCGCCGGCGTGGGCCTGGCGCGGGAAGTTGCCTCCGAAGGCGGCGCGGCGCGCTTCGAAGCGGGCTTGCAGCCGCACCACCATTTCCTGTGCGATCAGTGCGGGTCTCTCGAAGATGTTCCCTGGTTCGAGCTGCCCGCGGGTACGGGCGCGGCCTCTCTGGGCGGGCGCGCCATTCGGGGATACGAAATTGTATTTCGCGGCACATGCGCGAACTGCGAAAAATAGGACCTGAAATTGTGAGGGGGATAAGATGAGTCTGGCTGAAGAGCATTGCGTCCCTTGCCGCGGGGGCGTGCCGCCTTTAGCGGGCGAAGAATTGAGGAAGTTCGCGGCGCAAGTTCCGGAATGGAAGGTGATTGACGGTCATCATCTGGCCAGAGAGTTCGCCTTCCCGGATTTTCGTACCGCGCTCGGTTTCGTGAACGAGATCGGCGCTGTTGCGGAAGTGGAAGGCCATCATCCGGATGTGTGCCTTTCATGGGGAAAAGTGGAAGTTCGGACGTGGACCCACAAGATCGACGGGCTGACGGAAAGCGATTTTATTCTTGCGGCTAAAATCGATCAACTGCATCAAAAAGGATAAGTGGAGAATAATATATGTTAGGCGTCGGCGAAAAATTCCCTGCCTTTTCCCTCCAGGCTACCGTAAGTACGGAAGTTGGAAAGGCGTTTCAAAAGATTACCC
>CAIYHG010000083.1 GCA_903925975.1 uncultured Acidobacteriia bacterium
GCTTGGTCCAGCCCCGGAGACGGCGCTCGGGTTGCTTCCCAGCAGAGCCCTATCCTCCGCTCCGGTCGGGAGTAGTGTAGCCGAAATCATGAAAACGAACGAAAAAGATTTGCTTGACAGGGGCAGCGCTCTCATACATGGACTCGTTCCGTCACGCGCCCCATCCCGGCAAGCCCCGTCTTGCCACGATTGGTACCATGGTATTTACCCCGAAATGGACCCGCAAACCGTAGACCTGAAGCAGACGATCAATCTGCCCAAGACGGCTTTCTCGATGAAGGCCAACCTGCCGCAGACCGAGCCGAAGACGCTCGCCCGGTGGGAGGAGGAGAAACTGTATCACCGCATCCGCGCCTCGCGCGCCGGACGCCCCACCTATATCCTCCATGACGGCCCGCCCTACGCCAACGGCCGCATCCACCTCGGCACGGCTTTCAATAAGATCCTCAAGGATTTCATCGTCAAGTCTAAGAACATGGCGGGCTTCGACGCCCCCTACGTTCCCGGCTGGGATTGCCACGGCCTGCCCATCGAACTCAAGGTCGATAACGATCTCGGCGGCAAGAAGGCCCACATGTCCGCGGTCGAAATCCGCCGCGCCTGCCGTAAGTACGCCGAAAAGTACGTCGATATCCAGCGCACGGATTTCAAGCGCCTGGGCGTGCTCGGCCAGTGGGAAGACCCCTATCTCACCATGAGCGCCGAGTACCAGGCCGTCATCGCCGGCGCCTTCGTCGATTTCCTCGACCGCGGCTACGTCTACAGAGGTCTCAAGCCGGTCCACTGGTGCCTGAAAGACCGCACCGCCCTCGCCGAAGCCGAAGTGGAATATGAGAACCACTCCAGCCCCTCGATTTGGGTTCGTTTCAAACTAACGTCCGACCCCGCCGCGATCCACGCCGATCTCGCCGGCCGCAACGTCTACGGCCTAATCTGGACCACCACGCCCTGGACCATCCCGGCCAACATGGCCATTGCCTTCAACCCGAAGTACGTCTACGCCGCAGTGTCCGTTCCGAGCCGCGACCGCGAGGGAGCGGAGCCTTCGGCCGACGCCGTCTACATCGTCGCCTCCGACCTCGTAAAGGCCACCGCCGAAAAGTGCGGCTGGGGCGACTATCAAGTCGTGGCCACCTTCACCGGTGAGAAGATCGAGCGCTCCGTCTTCCGGCATCCGCTACTCGAACGCGATTCGCTCGGCATTCTGGCCGACCACGTCACCCTGGAGCAGGGCGTCGGCGCCGTGCATACCGCGCCCGGCCACGGTCAGGAGGATTACGCCGTCGGCCGCCTCTATGGCATCGAAACCTATTGCCCCGTGGATGCCGCCGGCCGCTTCTATCACGCGCCCGGTGCCGCCGGAACGCTGCCCGATGTCCTGATCGGCAAGACCGTGTGGGAAGCCAACCCCATCGTGCTCGATCTGCTGCGCTCCTCGGGCGCGCTGCTTGCGCTCGAAAAGCTCGACCACTCTTACCCGCATTGTTGGCGCTGCCACAACCCCACCATTTTCCGCGCCACCGAGCAGTGGTTCATCGGCATGGAGCGCAACGATTTTCGCCAACACGCTCTCGAAGCCGTCCACCAGACCCGCTGGATTCCGGCCTGGGGCGAGGATCGCATCGGCAACATGATCGGCACGCGTCCCGATTGGTGCATCTCGCGCCAGCGCATCTGGGGCGTACCCATCACCGTCTTCTACTGCGAGCAGTGCCGCGAGCCGCTCACCGACCGCAAGATCCTCGATGGCATAGTCGATCTGTTCCGTCAGCACGGCGCCGACGTGTGGTACGAGCGCACCGCCGCCGAACTGCTCCCCGCCGGCACGAAGTGCGCCAAGTGCGGCTGCACAGGCTTCGATAAGGAAGGCGACATTCTCGACGTTTGGTTCGATTCCGGATCGAGCCACCTCGCCGTGTTGAACCAGCGCTTCGGTCTCACTTGGCCCGCCGATCTTTATCTCGAAGGCGGCGACCAGTACCGCGGCTGGTTCCATAGTTCTCTGCTCGTCGGAACCGGCCTCAAGGGCGGCTCGCCCTACCGCGCCTGCGCCCTGAACGGCTGGGTGCTCGATGGCGAAGGCCGCGCCATGCACAAGTCCCTCGGCAACTCCATCGAGCCGGAATCGGTGATCAAGAATCACGGCGCCGAAATCCTGCGCCTGTGGTCGGCGTCCGTCAGCTTCAACGAAGACGTGCGGATGTCCGAGACCATTCAGACCCGCCTCACCGACGCGTACCGCAAGATCCGCAACACCTTCCGCTATCTGCTCGGCAATCTGTACGATTTCGACCCCGCGGCCGACGCGGTGCCCGCGGCCGAGATGACCGAACTCGATCAGTGGGTCCTCATCCGCGCCGAAGAGCTCACGCTCCGCTGCCGCGCCGCCTACGAAAGCTTCGAGTTCCATAAGGTGTACCAGGCGCTCTACGCGTTCAGCACCGTGGACCTCAGTTCCATCTACTTCGATGTCCTGAAGGATCGTCTCTATACCTGCGCCGCGAAATCCCGTTCGCGCCGCGCCGCCCAGACAGCCCTCCACCGCCTGCTGAATGCGCTCGTGCGCCTGGTGGCCCCCATCATGAGCTTCACCGCCGAAGAGGTGTGGAAAACCATGCAGGCGCCCGACAGCGTACACATGGCCTTCTTCCCCGAGCCCGCCGATCTGACAGCCGGCATCGACGAAGCCGCGCGGAAACGCGCCGGCAACTGGGACCGCCTGATGGAAGTAAGGAACGATGTCCTGAAGAGCCTGGAAGCCGCGCGCAACGGCAAGCTCATCGGCGCGCCGCTCGAAGCCAAGATCCGGCTTTCGGCCAATGCCGAACTGCTCCCGCTTCTAACGCAGTACGCCGCCGAGTTGCCGGGCCTGTTCATCGTTTCCCAGGTGGCATTGGCGCCGTCTTCCGCCGACGCCCTGGAACTTTCCGTCGAGCGCGCCGATGGAGAGAAGTGCGAGCGGTGCTGGAAGTACACGACTGACATTGGTTCCAGTGCGAACTTCCCCACCATCTGCGCCGCCTGTGCCGGCGCAGTCGAAGAGACGCTTCATGCTTGACGTCCGTTCAAGAGCGTACGGCCTCGCCGCGGCGGTGGTCGCGCTTGATCGGCTCACCAAGTTGCTGATCGAGCAGCGCATGTCCTTCCTGGATAGCATCCAGGTGATTCCGGGCTTCTTTCAAATCGTGCGTTCCGATAACACCGGAATGGCCTTCGGCATGTTGAGTGAGACAACCAGCGACTGGCGCACCCCGGCGCTGATCCTCTGTTCCTTGGCGGCCGTGGTCATTCTGGCCGTGATGCTCTGGCGGCCCGAAAAGCTGGATCGAAACTCGCTCTGGGGTTTCGCCCTCATCATGGGCGGCGCCGCGGGCAACCTGGTGGATCGCGCCATGTGGGGACGCGTCACCGATTTCCTCTTGTTCTACGTGGGCGAGCATCAGTGGCCCACCTTCAACGTGGCGGATTCCGCCATCGTGATTGGGAGCGGGTTGCTCATTATCGACTTGCTCATTCCAAAGCGGCGGGCGGCGAATGTATCCTGAACTGTTCCACCTTTCTTTTCTGCACACCTACGGCGTGCTGGTCGCCATCGGCTTTCTGCTCGCCCTTGCTGTGTCGTCGCGGATAGCCAAGCAGTCTGGCGTCAATAGCGAGGCGGTGAGTAATCTGGGCGTCTATTGCGCCCTGGCCGGGTTGTTCGGCGCGAAGGCCATGATGTTCCTCGTTGACCTGCCCTATTACATGGAGCGGCCGGGCGAGATATTCACCATGGCGACTCTGCAAGCCGGAGGCGTATTCTACGGCGGCTTGATCGCGGGCCTGGCGATGGCCTGGTTCTATATGCGCCGCATGCGTCTGCCGCTCGCCAAGACCGCCGACATCTTCGCCCCCGGCGTAGCCTTGGGCCACGGCATCGGCCGCCTCGGCTGCTTTTCTGCCGGCTGCTGCTGGGGCGTTCCCACCAAGCTGCCCTGGGCCGCCACGTTTACCGACCCAGTGGCGAATCAGCTGGTAGGCGTGCCGCTAGGCATTCCGCTCCACCCCACGCAGGTCTACGAAGCCCTGGCCGAGTTCGTGATCTTCGCCATCCTATACCGCCGCGTCCTCAAACCACATTCCGCCGGCGCCGTAGTATCTCTCTACCTCGTCCTTTATGGAGCCGTGCGTTTCGCGGTAGAGTTCTTCCGCTTCCACGAACAAGGCAATCTCATGGGCGGCCCCTTCGACACCAGCCAGTGGATTTCGCTAACCCTCTTCTGCGCCGGCCTCTACTACTTCATCCGCCGCCGCAACGCCCCCGCGCCAGCCCGTGCCTAGGTGGGGCATGCTTTAGCCTGCCCGCGCTTGGCTCCTCGGCGCAGCCGGGAGGCAAAACGCCCCAGAGTTTTTCCGCGAGCTCTTTAGCCCGCACCAAAGTGTTTCTTGTGTGATGTTCCAGGCCCCCAGAGATCCGGGGGAGAGCATCAGCTCGGGGGCGCGCCCAGTGGGGTAGGCCTTCCGGCCTGCCCGCCTTTTCGTTCGCAGTTTGCGTTCCGTTCAGCGCTGACCGAGCCCGCTTTACGCCCGCTCCGCCAGCCCGCTGTCAGTAAGCCCGCCGATCTCGAGGTCCACTAGCAGATTCGGCTCCCGCTTGCGAGCCAGCGCAACCTTGAGGTAATTGCCGCTGAGGGCCGTGCCCTCCTCGTGCAGGGTCACCGCGGAAACGGTGCTCCCCACCAGACGCCGCCGGAACGCCGCGTTCTTCGCCGCTGCCAGTTCGCGGAGCACGCGGTTCCGCTGCTTGCGGAGAGCATGCGGTACGGAGCCGGCCAGTTCCACGGCTGGCGTGCCCGGCCGTTCCGAGTACGTGAAGACATGCAGATACGTAAACGGCATGGATTCGATGAAGCGTCGGCTTTCCTCGAAATCCGCCTCGGTCTCGCCGGGGAAGCCCACCATCACGTCCGCCCCGATCGCCGCATCGGGCATCAGCGCCCGCGCGCGCAGCACGCGGTCGGCATAGTGCCGCGGCCGGTACTTGCGGTGCATCGCGCGCAGCGTGCGGTCACACCCGCTTTGTAGCGGCGCGTGAACGTGCCGGGCCATGCGCGGCGAGTTCGCTACCAGATCCAGCAGGTCGTCCGACCAATCCATCGGCTCCACCGAACTGAGCCGCAGTCGCTCCGCGCCGGTCTCCGCCAGCAGCAGCCGCACCAGATCCGCCAGGCGCATTTTGCTGCCCGGCTCCCGGCCCCACCGCCCCAGGTTGATGCCGCTCAATACGATTTCGCGATACCGCGCCGCCAGCGCCCGCACCTGCGCCACCACGGTTTCCACCGGGGCGCTGCGGCTGCGCCCGCGTACGAACGGGATCACGCAGAACGAGCAGCGGTTGCTGCACCCGTCCTGAATCTTCAGGTTGGGGCGAGTGCGGTCGCCTGCCGCGTCCTCCACCGGCGCCGACAAGAATTCCTGCTGCGCGAAAATGTCGCCCACGAAGATTCCGCCGTGATACGGCGCCGGCTCACCGCCCGCGGTGAGCGTCACCAGTTCGGGGATGCGGGTCTTGTGCGAGTTCCCCACCACCCACTCCACGCCGGGGAAAGCGGCCAGTTCTTCGGGCGCGCGCTGCGCGTAGCAACCTGTCACCAGGATTCGCGCCAGCGGATTCTCGCGGTGTACTCGCCGGATGGTGTGCCGCACGTCTTCGTCGGCGGCGGAAGTCACGGTGCAGGTGTTCAGAATGACCAGGTCCGCCGCGCTGCGCTCGCCCGCGGCTTCAAATCCCTTGGCGGTAAGCTGCGCCTCAAGCGCCGCGCCGTCCGCCTGCGTGGCCCTGCATCCGAAATTCTGGACGAAGTATTTCCCCACCGTCTTCCCAGTTTCTCACGCCAGGAGATTCGGCCACTGGCGCTTAAATCACCCCTATCTTGACGGAGATTAGGTAGATGGTAGAATCAAGCAGGATCTGATAGGTGTAATTCCTTTCACTCCAATCAGATGCATTTTGCATCCTGGGTTTGGGCCGCCGAATCCAAACAAAAGGGAATAGTATGGCCTTCGCACCAATACCTCAACTGGCTCGCACCGAAGCGGAACCGCTGCTCGCGACCGTCGGCAACACGCCGCTCATCCGCCTGCAAAGGATTCCGCGCGAGTTCCCCGGAATCGAAATCTACGTCAAGGCCGAGTTCTTCAATCCCGGCGGCTCCGTAAAAGACCGCGCGGCCCTGAACATGATTCTCGATGGCGAGCGCTCGGGCAAACTCCACCATAGCCGCGTCATACTCGACGCCACCAGCGGCAATACCGGCATCGCTTACGCCATGATCGCCGCCTCCCGCGGCTACAAAGTGAAGCTGTGCATTCCGGCCAACGCTTCCATTGAACGCCAGCGCATCCTGCGCGCGTACGGCGCCGAGATGGTGTTCAGCGACGCCGCCGAAGGCTCCGACGGCGCGATTCGCCTCTGCCGCCAAATCTACCTGGCCGATCCCGACGTGTACTTCTACCCTGATCAGTACAACAACCCGGCTAACTGGAAAGCCCACTTCGAGCACACGGGCGCTGAGATCCTGAGGCAGACCGCCGGACGGATCACGCATTTCGTAGCCGCCATGGGCACCAGCGGCACCTTCACCGGCGTTACCCGGCGATTGCGCCGCGACGCGCCCGAAGTCCGCTGCTATTCCGCGCAGCCCTCCACCGGCTTCCACGGCCTCGAAGGCCTCAAGCACATGCCCACCGCCATCGTGCCGGGGATTTACGACGAGCACTTGGCCGACGGCAACCTGTGGATTGAAACCGAGGACGCCTACAAGATGGTTCGCCGCATGGCGCGCGAGGAAGGTCTGCTCGTGGGCATCTCCTCGGGCTGCAACGTCCACGCGGCCACGCTGCTGGCGAAGGACCTCGCCGCGCGAGGAGAAAGCGCCGTCATCGTAACCGTTCTCTGCGATAGCGCCGACAAGTACCTGAGCGAGCGATTCTGGGAAGAAGAATGATCCGCATCGAACCGGGACCCTGGTCCCAAATGGTAGACCACGCGCGCCGCGCGTATCCGAACGAGTGCTGCGGAGCCATGCTTGGCTCGGCGGCCGACGGCGAGAAACTGGTCCGCGAAGCCTTGCCTCTCGAAAATTCATTCGAGGGCGCGCAGAACGCGCGATATGAGCTGAGACCGGAAGACCTTCTGGCCGCCGACCGCGCCGCGCGCAACCGCAACATGGAACTGATTGGGATCTACCACTCCCACCCCGATTGCGGCGCCTATTTTTCCGAGACCGATCTCAAGAATTCATGCCCCTGGTATTCATTCGTCGTCCTATCCATTCAAAAAGGCGAGTTTCACCATGCGAATAGCTGGCTGCCGAACTTCGAACAGACCGAAGCGGCTAAGGAGGAACTGAGTTACTGATATGGCCAAGGTTTTGATCCCCACGCCCCTGCGGCAGTTCACGGGAAGACAGGATGCCGTGACCGCGCCCGGAGCGACGGTCGGCGAAGTGCTGGCCTCCCTCACCGCGCAATTCCCCGAACTGCGCAAACAGATCTTCACCGACGAAGGCAAAGTGCGCAACTTCGTCAACGTCTACCTCAACGACGAAGACGTCCGCTATCTGAGCCGCGACGCCACGGCCACCGCAGACGCCGATACGATTTCGCTGGTGCCGTCAATCGCCGGCGGTTCGGGCGCGGCCACGGCGGATGCCACGCTTACCAAAGATGAAATCCTGCGCTATAGCCGGCACCTCATCATTCCCGAGGTGGGCATAGAAGGGCAGGAGAAGCTCAAGGCCGCCAAGGTGCTCCTCGTGGGCGCCGGCGGCCTCGGCGCCCCGCTGGGGCTCTACCTCGCGGCGGCTGGCATCGGCCGCATCGGCGTCGTCGATTTCGACGTGGTCGATTTCACCAACCTCCAGCGGCAGGTCATCCATTCCACCAGCGATGTGGGACGCAAGAAGCTTGTCTCGGCCTCGGAAAAGATGCGGGCCATCAACCCCAACGTCACGGTGGTCCCCCACGACGTGGCGCTCACCAGCGAGAACGCGCTCGATATTCTGAAAGACTACGACATCGTCATCGACGGCACTGATAACTTCCCCACGCGCTATCTCGTGAACGACGCCTGCGTGCTGCTTGGCAAGCCCAACGTCTACGGCTCCATCTTCCGCTTCGAAGGGCAGGCCTCAGTGTTCGCCTACCAAGGCGGGCCGTGCTACCGCTGCCTCTACCCCGAACCGCCACCCCCGGGACTCGTGCCGAGTTGCGCCGAAGGCGGCGTCCTCGGAATCCTCCCGGGAACAATCGGGCTGATTCAGGCCACCGAGGCCGTGAAGCTGATCTTGGGCATCGGAGAACCGCTCGTGGGGCGATTGCTGCTATATGACGCGCTCGGGATGCGCTTCCGCGAGCTGAAGCTGCGCAAGAACCCGGAGTGCCCCATCTGCGGCGACCATCGCACCATTACGAAGCTGATCGACTACAATCAATTCTGCGGAGTGCCTGCCCAGACGCAGCCCGCGCAGGAGAGCAAATTGAGCGAAGGCGAAATCGACGTCATCGAAGTGAAGCGCAAGATCGACCGGGGCGAGAACTTCGTGTTGGTAGACGTCCGTGAGCCGCACGAATACCGCATCTGCAACATTCCCGGCGCGATACTGATTCCGCTCGGAGAAGTTGCCAAACGCGTAGCCGAACTCGACCCGGAAGCCGACATTGTCGTCCACTGCAAGAGCGGAGTGCGTAGCGCGAAGGCCTGCGGCGTCCTGCGGGGCGCTGGATTCAAGCACGTGCGCAACATGAAGGGCGGCATCCTGGCGTGGAGCGACAAGGTAGACTCATCGGTTCCGAAGTATTGAAACCCCGGCGCGCCGCGTTCGTCAGAGGGTTATAGTGCAACTCGCGCGCCTGCTTCTGATCGCCGCTATACCCGCGCTTCTCTCGGCGCAGGACCCGGACCCCAAAGAGATCATCATCCGCGCCATTCAGGCCGATGCGCGCAACGAGCAGGCCTCGCGCAATTACACCTATATCCAAAGGGAAGAGCGGCGCACTCTCGACGGTTCGAACCGGGTCAAAGACCGCAAGATAGAAACCTTTGACGTCACGCTGCTCGAAGGTTCGCCCTTCCGCCGGCTGATCGCCAGGAACGACCAGCCGCTCCCGCCCGACGAGAAGCGCAAGCAGGACGAGCGCCTTCAGAACAGCATCGAGAGCCGCAGCAAGGAAACCGACTTGGTGCGCCAGCAGCGCATCGCCAATTGGAACAGCAGGCGCGCGCAGCAGCGCGAGGCGCTGAAGGAAATTCCCGAAGCCTTTGACTTCCGAATCTCTGGAGAAGACACCATCAGCGGCCAGCCGGTATGGGTGATTGAGGGTTTGCCGCGCAAAGGCTTCAAAGGCGTGTCGAAGATGGCGCGCGCGATCCTTCCGAACGTCCGCGGCCACTTCTGGATTTCGCGGAAGGATTACGGCTGGGCGCGCATCGAAATGGAAGCGATAGACACAGTATCGATCGGACTTCTGCTGTTCCGGATGTCTCCCGGCAGCCGCATCGAGATGGAGCAGACGTACGTGAATGACGAAGTCTGGCTGCCGAAACGGATCGCCGTCTACGCCAACGCACGCATACTTCTAGTGAAGGGCATGCACGTGCAGATGTTCTACGACGACAGCGACTACAGGAAATTCTCCACGGATTCGCAGGTAGTATCCACCGGTGGCAACTAGGCCGCGTTGGCGCCGGGCTCCCAATTGATGGCGAGCCGAACAGCCGGTCCGTACGACCCAGAGCCGCTGCCGCGCACCCGTTCGTATTGTTATGCTGATCGCTTCATGAGAAAACCCCGCGGGGATGCCAACCCATCCGGCGCCGATTGCGGCCAGCCATCCCGTCTCCGCTACGCTTTGCTGGGAGCGGCGCTCTGCGCTCTCACGATTCTTGCGTACTCCAACTCTTTCTCCGCGGGTTTCGCCTTCGATAACAAGCCGCTGATCCTGGAGGACCAGCGAGTCCATGCCGCCACTTCCGAGAATCTGGATCTGATTCTGCACCGCACCTATTGGTGGCCTCGCGCCGAAGCCGGACTTTACCGCCCCGTCACCACGCTCTCCTACCTGCTCAACTATGCCGTGCTCGGAAACGCCGAGAAACCTTTCGGATATCACTGCTTCAACCTCCTGCTGCAAATCGCCAACGTCTTATTGGTCTATCTGCTGGCCGCGCATTTCATAAGAAAGTTGTGGCCGCCCGTGTTTGTCGCGGCGCTGTGGGCGGCGCATCCGCTCCTGACGGAATCGGTGACTAATATCGTGGGCCGCGCCGACCTGCTGTCAGGGCTGGGAATCCTCGGTGGCCTGCTGCTGTATATCCGCGGCGCCCGCGCGAAGGGCCTCGCGCGTGTAGCGTGCCTTGCCGGTCTCTTGTGCGCTTCGGCGCTGGCGGCGTTCTCCAAAGAATCCGGGGTGGTGTTGTGCGGGTTGATCGTCTTGATTGAGGCTTGCTGGTGGACCAAAGGCCGGAGCCCTCGAAGCCTGCTGTACGGGCTGCTCGCGGCTCTCCCCCCGGCGCTGTGGATGCTGTGGCAGCGGTGGTCGCTGTTAGCGGCCTATGGGAGCGGTACATTTCCGTTCCTCGATAATCCGATTGTGGGCGCCGGTTTCTGGGCGGGTAAACTCGCCGCATCGGCGGTGCTGTCGCGGTATCTCTGGCTGATCCTATGGCCCGGCCGCCTGTGTTTCGACTACTCCTACCCGGCCATTCCTTTAGCGACCGGGACGCTCCAGGATTGGCTGGCGTGGGCCACGCTGATTGCCGTGGCATGCGGCGCCGCCATTGCGTTCCGTAGAAACCGCGCGGCATTCTTCTTCCTGGCATTCGCTTTCATCACGATCTTGCCGGCCGCGAATCTGCTGTTCCCGATCGGCACGATCATGGCCGAGCGGCTGACCTATCTACCGTCCATCGGGATTGTGTTCTGCGTCGTCGTGGCGTCTTACCGATTCCTGGGCCGGTTCGCTCCCTACGTTCTGCCGGCGCTCGTCGCGCTCTTACTGCTGCGAACCTTGACCAGAAACGCCGACTGGCAAAACGACCTTACCTTGTCCACCGCGGCCGTGAACGCGGGCTCGGAAAGCTACAAAGTTCACCTGGTGCGCGCGGAAGCGTTATTCGGCGCTGACGACGCACATTCACGGGTGGACGAAGCTGTCGCCGAGGCCGACCGCAGCGTGGGCCTGATTCGTTCCCTCCCGTACTCGCTCAGCACGCCTGCGCCGTACCGTGTTGCGGCGCTGTATCACTTCATGCGCGGAGAGATGAGGAAGAACCCGGCGGGGCAGCCGGCGCCCGAATCCCTCTCGGACTACGAAACGGCGGCGGACCTCGCTGGGCGCTGTATCTCGCTGACCGGGAATTATGATTGGGCCGGGTTGAAGAAGAGCGATCCCGGTAAGTTTTACGGCGCCGCGCAGACCGTGGCCTTCGGCGCGCTTTACCGGCTGCAATCGTACGCATATCTTCGCCTGGGCGAACCCGCGAAGGCATTGGCCCCGGCCGAGCGCGCGCAAGAACTCGACCCGCTTCTTCCCGATAGCCACCGGCAACTCGCCGATACGCTCGAAGCCCTCGGCCGAACCAACGATGCCGCCATTGCGCTAGTGCGGGGCATCCTGATTACGTCCGATAGCGGGCTTCAGCTACGGCTCGAAGAGTTGTATCGGGGAAGCGCTGCACTGCGGGAGTGCGTGCTATTGAGCCCTAACGGCGCGATGCTTCTGAACCCTGCCTGCGCGGCGGTCCACCGGGATGCCTGTTCCGCCGCAAACGAAGCGCTCCAGATCACTACCGCAGTGGGGCTCGCCGATCGGGCGCGCTCCATTGGGAATCTTGCCGCGCATGAGTTTGCCTGCGCGCCCGCGGTTCGATGAGCCGTTGATGCCGGTGCTGCGGGAAGATAGTGGAAGCATGCGCGCTCCCGGTGATGACGAACCTGCGGAACCATCCGCCGATGCCCGCGACTTCCGGGCGCGCCAGTGGCCGCGCGTCGCGCTATGGATGGCGATTCTCTTTGCCAGCCTGCCGCTGGCGAGCAAGCTGTTTATGGGCAGTTGGGGCTTCGACGGGGCGCCGGGCCTCGCATGTCTGTTCCTGGTTGCGGCGGCGTATCTCTATTTGAAAGGGCGAGGGGACCGGCCGCCGATCCCCGATTCCTCCCTCATTCTCGATGAGGCCCTCCGGTTGGCGGCGTTGGGGGACAACGATCACGCGCTGGCGCTGCTCGATGAGGCGTTTCGCTTGAGTCGCGACCTTTGGCAGGCGCGGCAGTATAGCGGCCAGGTTCGTCTCGGCAGGCCGGACGCCCTCGAATCCGCATTGCGTGACTTCACGGAGGCAATCCGGTTGGCGCCCGGCGAACCGCATCTATATGTCCTTCGGAGCCACGTCTTCACCCTGCTCGGGCGCGATTTCGAAGCTAGAGCCGATCTGGAAATCGCCGCTCTTCTGGGCAGAAGCGACGGGCCCACGGTAGTGCAGTAGCGGATGCCATCTGACGCGCTGACGGCGTCCGATTGCCTCCAGCGACTACTTACCGTGAATGCCGCTGGCGTCCAGTATCCCCCCCCTGCGCCACTTGATCGCTTCATTAGCAAAAACTATAAGAAACACGCTTAATACATGCGCTTGGACTTATAATCGAGGCCGGACCAAGTTATCAAAATGGAAGTGTTTGGGTTACGCGGTTCGGCTCGCCCAGGAGAGTGCTTCGGGGAACGCCATTAGGGATGGGTTCGCCAAATCGGCAAGGGCGAGTGCGGTTCGGTAGCTTCATGGCAGGAGGTTGGAAAGGGGATCTATGGCGATTACCGCTCAAGCGATCGTGGACCGGATGCAGCAGAAGCTGGGGTCCGGATGGAAGGACCCGTCGGTGGATACCTTCCTGGCGGGCAACCGAGATACTGAAGTTAAGGGCATTGTGACCACCTTCTCGCCCAGCTGGGAGGTTTTGCATAAGGCGGTCGCAGCCGGGAAGAACATGATCATCAGCCGCGAA
>CAIYHG010000084.1 GCA_903925975.1 uncultured Acidobacteriia bacterium
ACGCCTTCCCAAGGCAGCGGCGGCAGACCATGCGTTGCGGCGGTCGTTACGCCTTCCCAAGGCAGCGGCGGCAGACCGTGCGTCGCGGCGGTCGTTACGCCTTCCCACGGCAGCGGCGGCAGACCGTGCGTTGCGGCGGTCGTTAGGCCTTCCCAAGGCAGCGGCGGCAGACCATGCGTTGCGGCGGTCGCGGGAGCACTCGATACCACTGCGGCCTCCTCAGAGGCAAAATAATGAAGCGGCAAGACTGGCGACGCTCCCCGGGCAGCGCTCCACGCAAGAGCTAGCGTGAAGAGGGTGAGGGCCGTGACAAAAGTCGATCTGCTTTGAAGAAGTTTCTGCATGTTAATTCTCCTTGAAAATGGCTAGGGCCGTCGCCTAGGAAAGGTTGGCCGAGGACCAGCACCCTCATTTGAACCCAACGGACCCATTACTGAGCAGCGAAATAGCCGAATAGTAAGGTGTCAACTAGTACTTTGAATCCTAATTACGCAGTTTTGAATGGGGTAAATACCCTAAGACTCGGCTAGTCCCTTTGGGTGGCGGCGGGAAAACCAGGGAAATGTGTCTCAGGGTAGGCCTCCCCGGTGTGCAAAGGACTCCTACCGGGGTATTCGAGACGCATGTCCGCGGTAACCTCGTCGAGCATCTCAAAGGTCGCGGACTTTGTCTCCAGGGCGAAGGCAGTTAGCAGGAGATTATCGCAAATCGCGTTGATCACGCGGGGAATCCCCTGAGCGCGAAAGTGGACTTCCTCGATTAGTTCCGACGAAAAGACGCGTTGCTCGGGCAAGCCGGCGCGGGCCATCCGGGAATCCACGTAAGCCGCCGTCTCGTACCGGTCAAAAGGTCTGAGAGAGCAGCGCAGGGCAATTCTTTGTTTCAACTGCCGGTAATCGGGAGCCAGGAGCTTGCGGTCGAGTTCCTGCTGACCCGCAAGCACGATCTGCAGCAGCTTCCCGCGGCGGTTCTCCAGATTCCCGAGAAGCCGGATCTCCTCCAGGACGTCCCACTCGAGGTTGTGGGCCTCATCCACGATGAGCACGGTAGTGCGGCCGGCCCCGGCGCGTTCCAGCAGCATTCCGTTCAGACCAAGGAGGACCTCGGTCTTCGAGAGCCGGTTGCAGCGCAGGTCCAGATCGTAGGCGAGCATTTCGAAGAACTGCTCGACCGTGAGCCGGGAGTTGAACAGAGAGGCGAAGGCGATCTGCTGCGAGTAGAGGTAATCCCTGAGGCACTCCAACATCGTGGTCTTGCCGGTACCCACCTCGCCGGTCAGGACGATGAACCCCTTACGGCTCTGGACGCCGTAGATCAGATTGGCGAGCGCCTCGTCGTGCTGCGGGCTCCGAAACAGGAAGGCCGGATCGGGGCTTAAGTTGAATGGGCTCTGCTTAAAACCAAAGAAGGCGTTGTACATGAACAGCCAACCGTCCGGACACCTCGAATCGTAACACGGCGCCCGGGCGGTTGGCCAAAGAGGGGGAGGGACCTCCCCGCAAAATGGACTACGCGGAGGGAGTCTGCTGCGGCTTCTCGGGCTTCTCGGCCTTCTCGGCCTTCTCGGCCTTCTCAGGCTTCTCGGCCTTTTCCGGCGCCTTGCCGGCGGTTTTCGAGGGGCTGATCAGCACATGTGCGTTGCGGCCTTCGAGGCGCGGCATGCTTTCGACGGTGCCATAGGCAGTCAGGTCCGCGGCGAAGCGCATAAGCAGCTTCTTGCCAAGATCCGCGTGCGCGATTTCGCGTCCGCGGAACTGCACGACGGCCTTGACGCGATTCCCTTCCTGGAGGAAGCGGATGGCATGCACCTTCTTGAAGTCGTAGTCGTGGTCGTCCGTGTTGGGCCGGAACTTCAGTTCCTTGACCTGCACGACATGCTGCTTCTTCTTGGCCACGTGCTGCTTCTTCTTCATTTCGTCCTGATAGTGGCCAAAATCCACAGCCTTGGCGACGGGCGGAACGGCCGTCGGAGCCACCAGGACGAGGTCCAGCCCTAGCTCCTGCGCTTTGCGCAGAGCGGCCGAAGTGGGCATGACTTCCGTAGTCCCGTCTGGAAAGACCGCGCGAACCTCTCTTGCGCGGATCGACTCATTGACGTTCTCTCTGCGATTCTGCCTGCGAGGAGGAAAGTTTCTACCTGGATACATTGGTTATGCGTTGTGTAGTGGGTTGTACGGACAAAAAGATGCGGACCATAGGTCCGACAGGACGGTGCGACCGGTAAGCGGATTGGCGTGAAACAGCGACAAGCAAGTTTGCGTCAGTTTCAAGTGTACACCGAAACCCGGCGCCGAAGTCAAACGGACTCGCCGGCCGACACGTCAAAGCGTGGGGAGCGGAGGTACTCTGGAGATTGTCTCAGCTGAGGACCCTATGAAACTTCGCGAGCTTGCCGGCGCCTTGGGCTGCCGCCTGGAGGGCGACGGCGAAATTGAGATTCAGGGCGTGCGCGGACTGGAACACGCGGGAGCGGGCGATCTGACGTTTCTGGCGAATCCGAAGTACGCCCCCAAAGTGAAGCACACGCATGCCAGTGCGATTCTGGTCACCGCGCCCCTGGATATGCCGATCGCGTGCCTGGTGACGGACGACCCCTATTACGATTTCGCGCGCGCGCTGGCGCTCTTCTATCAGCCGCCGAGGCCGGCCGCGGGCGTTCACCCGCTGGCCTACGTGGCGCCCACGGCGCAACTGGGAGAGGGCTGCTCGATCGGGCCGTTCGCGGTGGTGGGAGAGCGCGTGCGCATCGGCCGGAACGCCGTGCTGCATCCGCACGTGGTGATCTACGAGGGCGTGGAGATCGGCGACGATTTCTTGGCGCATGCGCACGCTTCAGTGCGCGAATTTTGCCGCGTGGGAAACCGCGTGATCCTGCAGAACGGCGTAGTGGTGGGCGGCGACGGTTTCGGGTTCGCGAAGCGGCGGGACGGAACGCACTTCAAGATCGTCCAATCGGGCGTGACGGTAATTGAAGACGATGTGGAAGTGCAGAGCCTGACGTCGGTGGACCGCGCGACGGTTGGAGAAACGCGGCTTAAGCGCGGCGCCAAGATAGATAGCCTGGTGCAGATCGGGCACGCGTGCACGGTAGGGGAAGACAATATCATCTGCGCGCAAACGGGACTCGCGGGCAGCACTGTTTTGGAGCGCAACGTGCTATTGGCGGGGCAGGTCGGGTCGTCGGGACACCTCACGGTGCATGAGGACGCCATTGTCTACGCGCAAAGCGGGATTGGAGGCGATGTGCCGCGAGGCGGCCGTATATCCGGCTCTCCGGCTTTCGCCGCCGGCGAATGGCTGCGCGCCGTGACGGCGTTTCCGAAGCTTCCGGAACTGCTGAAGACGATTCGCGAGTTGAAGAAGAAAGTGGAGGAATTGGAGCGAAATGCCCGATCAGACCGACCCCAAGAATAGCCGGCGCCCCGTCGCCTATCTGAACGAGAAGTTTCTAAACAGCCCGGACGCGCGCGCGCTGCGAATCCTGGGGGAGTTTCTGGAACCGCTGGCCCATTTCCGCCGCGAGAAGGTGCGCGACACGGTGGTGTTCTTCGGATCGGCGCGCTTACGGGAAGACGGCCCGCTGGGCCGTTACTACGCCGAAGCCCGCGAACTGGCCAAGATGCTGACCGAGTGGAGCGACCAGTTCACGAACAGCACCTACCGCTTCGTGGTCTGCTCGGGCGGCGGCCCGGGCATTATGGAGGCGGCGAACCGCGGAGCCGCGGATGCGAACGGCAAGACCGTCGGCCTGAATATCGGTCTCCCGTTCGAGCAGTATCCAAACCCATTCATCACGCCGGAGCTCTCATTTGAATTCCACTACTTCTTCATGCGGAAGTTCTGGTTCGCGTATCTGGCCAAAGCGCTGGTGGTGTTTCCGGGGGGCTTCGGCACGCTGGACGAGATGATGGAGTTGCTCACGCTGACGCAGACGCAGAAACTGGCCAAGAAGATGACGATCCTGCTTTACGGATCGGAATACTGGAAAGAGATCATCAACTTCGATGCGCTGCTGAAGTATGGGATGATCTCGCCCGAGGATATGAGTCTGTTTCAATACGCCGACGACCCCGCCACGGCGTTCGAAATCCTCAAATCCGGGCTGTTGACTTACGCCCTCCAGACGGATACGCCAGAATCGCCGGCGATTTCGAAATCGCGCAACCCGCAGCGGCCGGGCGGGACGGGGTAGGGGCGAAACGGAAGGCTCGGCCAACAGGGCGCCGATGCACGAAATCTTCGGGCAGGCCAAAGAGGCTGGGGAAGAAACCTTTGCAAAGACCCTGCGGGGTGCTACGGTTAGGCCGAGTTCCAAGCATAGGGCGGGCCGGGAGGCCCGCCCCACTGGTCAGAACCTTGGAGCGTGAGGGATGGATTGCCGCGTAGACCGAATGGGGGTTCCGGCAAGATTCGACAGCGCGAACACGAATCCATCGGTATGGCCGCCGCCAAAGAGGCGGGCCGCATCGCCCACGGCGGGCATTCCCACAGTCGTATAACCGCCCACATAGACGGAGCCATCCGATCCCAGCGCAAGGCTGGTGGGGACATGAATACCGGCATCTCCGATGTAGGTGGAGTACAGCAGCCCCGACCACGTCGGCAGCTTAGGATCGATCTTCGCCACGAACGCTTCGGCGCCGTCGCGGTAGTCGCGCTGGAGCGCATCGACTGTAGTGGGGAAGTTTTTCGAGTAGGTGTAGCCGGTCACGTAAGCTACGCCCGCCGCATCGGCCACAACGTCATAGCCCACGTCGCCGGCCGAGCCGCCCAGGTAGGTCGAATACACAATCAAGTGCTCGGGCTTTGAAGGGTCGATGATCGTCAGGAATGCGTCGGATTCTCCGGTGAGCTGGGTTTGCACCGCCAGCCCGGTCACGGGGAAGTCGGGCGAAAACGTAAAGCCGGTGATCAACATTCTTCCGCTCTGGTCGAAAGTGATCTTGCGGACCTCGTCCAACTGCGAGCCCCCCAGATAGGTGTCATACACCAGGGAGTCATCGCCCGAGAGCGTCATATCCATGACGCCGACAACGATATCCTTAGCCCCGAACATCGCGATGCTGTAAGAGCCGGCCGCGAGCGGAAATTGCGTGGAAGCCGTCGAAATGCCGAAATAGACGAGGCCGCTGGGGGCAACCGCGATGGCCCACCCCTCGTCGGGTTCCTCGCCGCCAAGGTAGGTTGAGTAGGCCAAGCTGGAGTTGGCTGGATCGATCTTGCAGAGGAACGCGTCACGGGGACCCCAACGCACGGCCTGGAAAGCGTTGGCGGTGACGGGAAAATCGTCGGCCGTGGTGGAACCGATCACATAGATCATTCCATCCTTGTCCACGGCAATTCCGTGGCTCGTGTTATCGGCGGCCGTGGTGCCGTACAGGGTGCCTCCAAGATAGGTTGAATAGAGTAGCGCCGCGGTGCCGGGAATGGCCGGGTTAAATTCGGCCACGAACACGTTCTTGGCGGTAGTACTGGATGGCGCGGATTGAACCGAGGAACCAACCATCGGAAAATCGGTGGACCTGGTGTCTCCGACGATGTAGAGGTTCCCGCTGGAATCGAGATCCACAGCCGTAGCCGTGTCCGCGCCCGTGCCGCCCAGATAACTGAGATAAACCAGGGCGAACGCGCCGCTCGGACGCGCATTGAGCACCATGACGAACAGATCGTTGGTCCCGCCGTTGACAAGGTTGATGTCGGTATCGGCGGCGTTGGCGGCAAGGTACGCATCATCGCTGGCAGTCAAGTCACTGTTAGCTATTGAGCCCACCGCGTACAGGCGTCCGGCGGCATCCACCTTGACGGCCTTGATGTCGTCGGAGCCCAGGCCGCCCCAGTAGCTGGAATAGACCAGCAGCGGATCGATGGTAAGCGGCAACCGGCGGTCATATCCGCCCAGGCGGAACCCCAGGGTGCCGTCGCCCAAAGCGATGTACTCAGCCTCGACCGGGGTGCGTTCGCCGCGCGAATTGCGCTGGAATGCGACCGGGCGCTTCTGCGTGATCTCGCGGCCGTATGCGCCGATGACCAGATCGCCGCCGGGGGTGACGGTGAGCCGGCCGGCTCCCTGGAACTTCATTCTGATAACGGAGGGATCGGCGTTGGGCGCGATCTCGAAATCGTATTCCAGCCGTCCGCCTTCGCCGTAATACGCGGCGTCGATACCCGGATACGCGCCCCTATAGACGATGCGCGAGTAATTCGGCGCATCGGAGCGCCAGTTCTTGCGGGCGCCCACGAAGTAGTTGGTAGTGAGCGGCGCGCGGCCTTCCGGAACGATCCCGGCGGCGGCATTCGACCCTTCGAGCGCGATATCCACGCGTTGCGAACCGCCAAACGAGAGCGACGCGCCGCCGCGCGTCAAAATCACGGAATAGTTATCGGCGTGCCCCACATAGCGAACGGCGGGGTTCCACTGGCCGAGGTTCGCCTCAAAACGTAGCGGCAGGCGGGCTACCGCCGCGCGCGCCTGGGCGATGCCGGGGCCGGGAGCCGGGGCCGGGGCCGCAGCGGCCGGAACGGATGCAGCCAAGACGGCCGCGGCAAGACGGAGAAAACGCATAGACTCCCTTTTTTGCATAGGGCTGAATATCTATTAAAACATCATGCGGGCGCACTTTGCTCTGGGCCAATATTTCACAGGAGTGAGCGGGGGACATTTTCGCGTATCTAACGCATAATGAAAAAGATGAAGATGAAGAGACTCGCACTGTGCATTCTAGCCGCCGTAGCGATGGCTATCGCCGCCGACCCCACGCTCATGCAGCCGCAGGAACTCGTGGCCAAGCTGCAGGCGAAGAATAAGCCCGCCGCGCTGATCCACGTCGGCTTCAACGTGCTCTACCGGAGCAAGCACATCCCGAACTCCATTTACGCGGGCCCCGGGTCCACTCCGGCGGGCCTAGCCATGCTCAGGGCGGCGGTGACTTCCCTGCCCCGCGACGGCGAGGTCGTAATCTATTGCGGCTGCTGCCCGTGGGACCACTGCCCGAACATGAAGCCGGCCATGGAACTGCTGAAGCAGATGGGCTTCACGAAGGCGAAGGCGCTGTATATTCCAGAGAATATGGCCGCCGACTGGTTCAACAAGGGATACCCGGCCGAGCAGGGCACGGCGAAGTAGGCGGGGGGCGGCGCGGGAAGCGGGACTCAAGGTTCAGGCCCGGCCTGCCGATTGAGACGGAGTGCACCACTTTGACAATCCTGAAATCGAGGAAACGAAGCCGCGGGCGAACTTGAATCTGACGCTCTTCCCTGCTGTCCAAACGGATCGCAGAACCATAGCGCCTGGAGTCTCACCCCAACGTTCCTCAATTGCGCCACGAGGATTGGAGATGCGGTATCATGCGGCTTCGGAAAATAGAATGGGTGAAATTTCATACACTCGGCGGTACAACAGATTGCCCTTGCGAATGGCAAACGATACACTCACGCCATTCTGAATCCGCCGTACAAGAAGTTGCACGGCGATTCGGCGCACCGGACGCTGCTCCGCAAGGTTGGGATCGAAACCGTTAACCTCTACACTGCTTTTGTTGCGCTGTCGGTGTTGCTGATGCAGG
>CAIYHG010000085.1 GCA_903925975.1 uncultured Acidobacteriia bacterium
CGATCGAAGACGGCGTGTTCATCGGGCACGCCGTCATGTTCATCAACGATATCTACCCGCGCGCCACGACCGCCGATGGCGCGCTGCAAACGGAACAAGATTGGAAAGTCGAGCCGACCCTGGTGAAGCGGGGGGCCTCGATCGGCTCGGGCGCAACGATTCGCGCCAACGTCACCGTCGGCGAGAACGCGATGGTGGGCGCGGGCAGCATGGTAACGCATGACGTCCCGCCGAACGCCGTGGTGGCCGGAAACCCGGCCCGGGTGCTGCGCTACATCGGCAGCCCGCCTGCCGCTGGCAAATGACGGCGCACGCGTAGAACGGAATAGGCGCTGCCCTTGAGCGTCGCCCTACCAGGCGAACTTCCCGAGAACAGGTTCAATAATCGCATACCGAAGACGAACCCTTCAACCAGCCGCTATGCCTGCCGACCCCATTCCATTTCTCGATCTGGTGACGCCCCACGCCGAACTACGCGAGGAACTCCGCGCGGTGTTTGACGCTGCCCTTGATAATGCCGCGTTCATCGGCGGCCCGATGGTGCAAAGCTTCGAGCGCGAGTTCGCCGCCTTTTGCGAAACCGGGCACTGCGTAGGCGTGGGCAGCGGGACGGACGCGCTGCGTTTCGCCTTGATGGCGGCGGGCGTGGGTTCCGGCGACTTGGCAGTAACGGTTCCGAATACGTTTATCGCGACCACGGAAGCGATCTCGCAAGCCGGCGCACGGCCCGTATTTGTGGATATCGACGAGCGCACCTATAACATGGACCCGCGGCGGCTCGCCGAATACCTGGAAGATGAATGCTGCGTCGACCGCGCATCGGGGTTGCTCGTAAGCCGCAAGCTGCAGATGCCGGTGCGGGCGATCGTGCCGGTCCATTTGTATGGCCAACCGGCCGACATGGACTCGATCCTCGAACTGGCCGCGCGCTATGGCCTGATGGTGATTGAAGACGCTTGCCAGGCACACGGCGCTGAGTATTTTTCGAAGAAGGAAAACCGCTGGCGTAAAGCGGGCTCGATGGGCGTAGCCGCCGGGTTCAGTTTCTACCCAGGCAAGAACCTGGGCGCGTGCGGAGAGGCCGGCGCCGTAACAACGAACGACCCCGAACTCGCGCTGAAGATCCGAATGCTCCGCGACCACGGTTCCAGCCGCAAGTATTATCACGAGACGGAAGGCTACAATGGCCGGCTGGACGCGATTCAGGCGGGCATCCTGAGCGTAAAGCTGAAGCGGCTGCCGGAGTGGAACGCGGCACGGCGCGCCGCCGCGGCACGGTACCGCGAATTGTTCGCCGAAGCCGGGATGCCGGAACTGGCCCCATTCGAGCCGGAGTGGGCGAAAGCGGTCTACCACCTCTACGTGGCCCGCGTGCCCGACCGCGATGGGTTGGTGCGCCACTTGGCCAGTGCTGGAATCGACACGGGGATTCATTACCCGGTGCCGTTGCATTTGCAGAAGGCGTACGCTGCGCTCGGGTACGGAGGCAGCGATTTTCCGGTGACGGAGAAAGTGGCCTCGCAGATTTTGTCGTTGCCGATGTTTCCGGGCTTAAGTGCGGAGCGGCAGGGTTCAGTGCTGGAGGTTCTCACGAGGTTTGTCGCGGCCGGGAGTTCACTCTAGGTAGCTGTCAACAAGGAGCGCATGCAATTGAATAACGCAGGCAAAGTAATAGTGGTCGGGCTCGGCGAAGTCGGGCAGCCGCTCTGCGACCTCTTGTCGGAAAGTTACGACGTTGTGGGTGTGGACGTCACCCCGATCGACCTCGCCGGCCCGGTCGACGTCATGCATGTCTGCTACCCCTACGAGATGACGGACTTCATGGGTGAGACGGCCCGGTATATCGAGCGGTTTAAGCCTGCGCTAACAATCATCGACAGTACAGTTGGGATCGGTACGACCCGCGCCATAGCGGATCGTACGGGCGTGCCGGTTGTCAACAGCCCGGTGCGTGGCAAGCATACCCGGATGCTCGCCGAGCTGCGCAGCTACGTCAAGTTTATCGGAGCGATGGATTCTTCCTCGGCGAAGCAGGCGGCTGGGCACTTCGAGCATGCGGGGCTGAAGACCAGAACGCTCTCTTCACCGGAGGCCACGGAGCTTGCGAAGCTCGCGGAAACAACCTACTTCGGAGTGCTGATTGCATGGGCGCAGGAAGTGGAACGGTACTGCGATCAGACCGGCGCCAACTATGATGAAATTGCCTCGATTTTCGATGAAATCGCCTATCTACCTCGGGTCAAGTTCATCCCGGGGACCATTGGCCGCCACTGCGTTATGCCCAACATAGAGATCCTCGCGAAGTCCTTCGATTCGGAGATGCTGCGGGCCATTCAAGACTCGAATAACCTGAAGATCGAACGCGAACATCGCATTGCCGCCGGGTCTAAGGCGGGGAAAGACGCCGTCGGGCCAGTGAGCGCGGCGCCGCCAGCACAGGGTCGGGATTCCACTTAATGACGCCCAAGCCCACAGAACCAAGTGTGACCGGACCGCTTTCGGGCGAGGATACGGTACGTTCCGCCCGACTGCAGGGAAAGCGGGCCGCGATGGTCACGTTCTCCTGTTATCCCTTCGACCCGCGCCCCCGCCGTGCAATTGCGGCGCTACGTCAGGCGGGCATGAGTCTCGATCTGGTTTGCCTCGCAGACGGGAAGTCGCCGCGGCACGAGAAAGAGGAGGGGCTTCAGATTGTCCGTCTTCCCATAGTGCACTACCGGGGCGGCGCTTTGTCGTATTTCTATCAGTATTCGGCGTTCATTTTGCTTTCCGCGTACATTCTCGCGAAGAGATCTTTGGCCAGTCGCTACGACCTGGTGTACGTCAACAACATGCCCGACATTTTGGTTGCCAGCGCATTAGTCCCAAAGGCCTTGGGGGCGAAGGTCATTCTAGACCTGCACGACCCCATGCCGGAACTCATGGCAACCATATATGGCGTCCCGGAGAATAGCGGGGCCGTGCGGTTGCTCAGATGGCTCGAGAAATGGAGCATCGCGCGGGCGCATCTAATCCTGACTGTGAACATCGCGTGCAAGCGGATCTTCAGCAGCCGAAGCTGCCCAGCGGAGAAAGTCGGCGTGATTATGAACACGCCCGATGAACGAATTTTTCAGTTTCAGCCGGCCGGAGATTCGAGGGCTTTGACGAAGGCTGAACCGAAGCCCTTTGTGATCATGTATCACGGGTCGCTAGTCGAAAGAAACGGGCTGGATGTGGCCGTTGAAGCTCTCGCACGGCTTCGGACGACCGTTCCCAACGCGGAACTGAGGGTCTACGGACCGTCGACCCCCTTTCTTGATCGCGTGCTGGAGCAGGCGCGCCAGAAGGACCTTGAAACATGCGTCCGTCATATGGGGCCGAAGAGCCTGGAGGAACTGGCGCCCGAAATCCGAAGCTGCGACGTTGGCGTAATTCCCAATCACCGAAATGCGTTCACCGACATCAATACCCCGAGTCGACTTTTTGAGTTCCTGGCGCTCGGCAAGCCGGTGATCGCCCCGCGCACCCCTGGTATCCAGGACTATTTTGATGCTGACTCGCTCCTATTCTTTGAAGCCGGCGATGCTGGCGGTCTCACCAAGAAGCTGGAAGAGGTTCACGCGGACCCGCACGGCGCGGCCGAGATCGCCCGGCGCGGGCAAGAGGTCTATCTGGCGCACCGGTGGAGCATGGAACGGCAGAAGCTCATCGGGTACGTCAGCCAGCTTTTGAAAGAGGCCCCGTGCCGCGTGTAGCTAGCGAACCATTCGGGAAGGCCGCGTCGGGCGGCTTTGCCGAGACGGTGTGGCAGTCCCTGCGGGGTGTGCAGAATTGGGTCGAGGCCCACGAATACAGGGGTTATGAGCCCTTTGATGGACTATCCTCTTGGGCGCGTCCCCTGGCGTTTGGGAATCTGTTCGCGGAGCGGCTGCTGATGCAGGCTATCCGGCAGAGCCCGATCAACCTGCGGCCCCTGTTGGGCGTGCGGCCCAAGGACTCCACCAAGGGCCGGGGCTATATGGCGCGGGGCTATCTGGAACTGTACAAAGCCACCGGTCAAACGGAGTTTCTCGACAAGGCCACCCGTTGTCTGGAGTGGCTCGATGCGCACAAGGCGCCGCGCTTCAAACATCATAGTTGGAGTAACCACTTCGATTTCGCAGGCCGCGGCGGAGGCTACAGCAAAGACGATCCGATCATCGTATGGACCTGCCTGATCGGGCATGCCTACGTGGAGGCGTTTGAACTCACCGGAAACAAGTGGTTCCTCAGCATCGCAGAGAGCGCCTGCGACTGGATAATGGAACTCCCCCGCGAACGGACGGACCGCGGCGCCTGCATCAGCTATCTGGCTCACGTACAGAGCTCCATCCATAATTCGAACATGTTGGGCTCCGCGCTCCTCGCCCGCACCGCCAAACATAACGGCAGCGCGGAATACCGCGGCGTAGCCCGTTCCGCCATGGAATACAGTTGCGGGCTCCAGCTTCCGAGCGGCGCCTGGTGGTACGGGGAAGCGCCCAAGTATCATTGGATCGACAATTTTCACACGGGCTACAACCTGGATAGCCTGGACACTTACATCCAAGCGACTGGCGACCAGAGCTTCCGCGACAACCTGGATAAGGGCCTGGCCTTCTATAAGAAGTATTTCTTTGAGGACAGCGGCCGGCCACGTTACTATCACACGCGCACATACCCCGTGGATATTCAGTGCGCGGCGCAAGCTATCGACACGTTGGCGCGTTTTGCGGGGCGGGACGAGGCTTGTCGCGCTCTTTCCTGCAGAGTAGCTGCCTGGACCATCAGCCACATGCAAAGCCCGAAGGGGCATTTCTACTACAGGCAGTACCCGCTGGTCACGGCTAAGACCCCTATGCTCCATTGGGGACAAGCGACGATGTTCAAAGCCCTGGCGACGCTCTTCTCCGCGTTGACCAGCCCTAGTTCAACGGCGCCGCAAGCGCAAACTGAACAGTAGACTTCGGTACCCAGGCAATGATTGGCGTCATCGCAGATCCGGTTGACTATCAGGCGATCCGGGAGTTCTTCGAACTTTTCAAGACTCCCTGGGAGTTTACCCGGCCCGGGCGGCGCTATGAAGTCCTATTGTGCGCGGGTGGCGGCCCCGTACCGGCGCAGGCCGCGGGACTAACAATCATCTATTGCAGCCATCTGTTGCCGTGCGATGCAGCCGGCACTATCCAGCCTGCGCCATTCGAGAGCGGATGCCGCCTGCTGCTGTACGGCGATAGCCGGATTCCGATCTACGGAAACGGCATAGCGTTCACCGCGGAGGACGCTTTTCTAAGAGATGAGAACAGCGGACGGGCCGTAGGATATTGGGCATCCTCGGATGCGGGCGCGGTGGCTCGGATTGGGTATGACCTATTCGCTGAAATTCGCCTGCTGCTCACGGTGGGACAGCCGGATTCGAACGCTGCGACTCCCGCGCTCGATCTGCACATTGCGTTGCTGCGCGACCTGATTGTCAAGCAGGGAGTTCCACTACTGGAGATTCCGCCGGTCCCCGATGGGTACCGGTTCATCGCTTGCCTTACGCACGATGCGGATCACCCGTCTTTGCGATTGCACGGGCTCGACCATACCATGTGGGGCTTTCTGTATCGCGCAGTCGTGCGCTCGGCGGCAGAGGCCGTGCGCGGCAGATTGCCGTTCGGCGACATGCTTCGCAACTGGTGGGCGGCGGCGAAACTCCCCTTCATTCACCTGGGCCTCGCCGAGGACTTTTGGCGCGACCTTAGCCGCTACGTTCAGGTGGAGGACGGGAAGCCGTCTACCTTCTTCGTGATTCCGTTCCGCGGCCGTCCGGGCCTGGCGCCTGATGGTGTTCCGCGGCCAAAGCGCGCCGCGGCGTATGGTGCGGCGGACATCTCCGGGGAAATAGAAAAGCTGACAGCCGCCGGTTGCGAAATCGGTCTTCATGGAATTGATGCGTGGCGCGATTCTTCGGCGGCGATAGTGGAATTGGAAGAAGTTCGCCGTGCATCTGGCGGGAAGCGCGCCGGGGGCGTGCGCATGCACTGGCTGTACTTTCAGGAAGATTCGCCCGCAGCGCTAGAGAGCGCCGGCGCCAGCTACGATTCCACGGTCGGGTTCAACGAGACTGTCGGCTTTCGCGCGGGAACCACGCAGGCATACCGGCCGTTTGGCGCCAAGACTTTGCTGGAGTTGCCGTTGCATATTATGGACACGGCGCTGTTCTACCCTGCCTACCTCACCCTGTCCCAGGAAGAGGCCCGGCGCGTAGCGAGCAACATCGTAGACAGCGCGGTCCGCTTGGGTGGATGCGTAACGGTGAACTGGCATGACCGTAGCATTGCTCCGGAGCGGTTGTGGGGAGAGGCTTACCGGCGGCTGGTGGGGGAATTGATGGATAAGGGCGCTTGGTTCGGCACGGGTGAAAACGTGACGGCATGGTTTCGCATGCGGAGAGCGGCCTTCGACAGGGCGCCGCAATCCGCGTCTCAAGTTGAAGCGGCCGCCGGGAGCCTTCCCGGGCTTCAGGTTAGGATCTACAACGGTCCGGTTCCGGCGGAAGATATGATGGCTGCGGGACCGATAGAATGAGCGCCGGCAATCCTACATACGCGTTGATTACGCCAGCCCGTAATGAGGAAGCGTTCATCGAACAGACAATCCAAGCCGTCGTAAATCAGACGATTCGACCCACCAGATGGGTGATTGTAAGTGACGGCTCTACCGACGGAACCGACGAAATTGTCAGTAAGCACCTGAGCGCGCACAGCTGGATACGCCTGGTCCGCCTCCCGACCCACAGTGACAGGCAGTTCGCGGCAAAGGTCCAGGCGTTTAACGCGGGCTTCGCCACGCTCGAGCGCGACGCCTTCGATATCGTCGGGAACCTGGATGCGGACATAACGTTTGAGAAAGACTACTTTGCATACCTGCTATCGAAGTTCACAGCCGACGAACGCCTGGGCGTGGCGGGAACGCCCTTTGTCGAAGATGGGCGAACATATGATTTCCGTTTCACTTCGATTGAGCACGTCTCCGGCGCCTGCCAGATGTTCCGCAGACAGTGCTTTCAAGATATCGGCGGCTATCTGCCCCTGGAGGGCGGCGGCATAGACTGGGTTGCGGTCACCACGGCACGGATGAAGGGCTGGAAGACGCAAACGTTCGATGACCGCGTTTGCTGCCATCACCGCCCGATGGGAACTGCGTCCACAGGCAAGCTAAAGGCGCTTCTTTCTCAAGGGAAGCAAGACTATTATCTTGGCGGACGCCCGCTGTGGCAGCTATTCCGCGCCGTTTACCAGATGACCCGAACACCCTATGTCGTGGGCGGGGCTCTCCTGCTGTTTGGATATGCCCGGGCAGCCGTTGCGCGCGAACCGCGCCCTATTTCCAGGGAACTCGTACAGTTTCACAGAAAAGAGCAACTCAGCCGCCTGCGTAATTTCTTTGCGTCGCGACAAGAAGCGCGGGAGCCCCGGACGAAGTTCTTCGCGGAGTAACGCACGGCATGCCGTCCTCTCTGAACAGCGCGCCTTCGGCCCCGGAGCACGTAACAGTTTGCATCTGCACCTGTAAACGCCCCGCGCTCCTGTCGCGCCTTCTCGAGAGCTTGAGCCGCCTCGAAATGACGAACGGGCTGACCTATTCCGTTCTCGTAGTTGATAACGATCCCCTCGGAACCGCACGCGATGTGGTCAAGGCCTTTGGCGCGGTGAGTCTGACCGTCCAGTATTTTCACGAACCCGAGCAGAACATCGCGCGGGCAAGAAACAGAGCTATCGAAAACGCTACGGGGGACTTAATAGCGTTCATTGACGATGATGAAGAGCCCTCAGCCGACTGGCTGATTCGCCTCGTTCGCGCGGTCCACGCGCTCGGCGCCGACGGCGCGCTGGGACCGGTTGTGCCGCGCTACCTCACCGAACCCCCCGCGTGGCTGCGGAGCGGACGGCTCTTTGGGCGGCCAGAGCTTCCGACTGGCACATGGCTGAACTGGCGACAGACGCGCGCCGGAAATGTGTTGCTGCGGCGAGAGAGTGTGATCGCCCCGGAGAGCCGCTTCGACGAACGCTACAAACAGGTTGGCGAGGATGTAGACTTCTTTCGGCGCTTAATAGCTAACGGCCGCCGGTTTGTCTGGTGCGCCGAGGCTGCCGTCAGCGAACTAGTGCCGGAGGAGCGCTGCCGCCGCGGATATTTTCTCAAGCGTGCGCTCGAGCGAGGCTCCGCCCCATACAACCAGAGCGGCCCGGCCATTCTCACATCCGTCATCGCGGTTCCACTTTATGCCCTCAGTCTTCCAGTCCTTCTCTTCTTTGGCCAAGAGACATTCATGATGTATCTCATCAAGGAGTGCGACCACCTTGGGCGCCTGCTTGCGTTTCTCCAATTACGCTTAACCGCAAAGCCTGTGATGGCGGACAAGTTTTCGACGAAGGGCCGGTGATGGGCAGCTCTACGCCATCTGCGAAGCTGAACATCGATGGTACGCAGTACGGTATCCAGCCCGGCCTCGTCCGGCGTCTCGGTCCGGCGAATGAAATCATCGATGGAGTGCCGAACCCGGAGCGCGTCATACAAGCCGCTCGCGCTTTGCATCTGCCCGCTGACGTACTTACCTACCTGAATCAACCTCTCGGCGAGCCCGATGAGCGGGCGCTCTATACCGAAGAAGATAACCTGGCGGTGCTCTCGATCAGCAGTTATGAGGAGTGGTTCACGCGGCAGGTCCACCGAACCGCTCGCAACAAGATTCGCAAAGCCGCCAAGCAGGGAGTCGTCGTGCGCGTCGAGCCCTTCACGGATGCGCTGGCCGCCGCTCTCGTGGACCTCTTCAATGAGAAGCAGAACAGGCGCGGAAGGCGGTACGCGTATTTTGGCTGGGACCTGGAGAAAGTAAAGAGCGGATGGGATACCGAATCTGAGCGGAGCCGCTGGCTGGTTGCGTACCACGAAGGGGTAATGATCGGTTTCATAAAACTCGTGGTCAGCGGCGATCTCGCGCGTACGAGCGGCGACATTGCAAGAGACGCGTACCGCGACAAAGCTCCCATGAATGCGCTCTATGCGAAGGCAGTGGAGGTGTGCGCGGAAGAAAAGGTATCCCGGTTGGTTTATGGGCGTTATGAGTACGGACAGAAGGGCGAGGATTCGTTAACCGTATTCAAAGAGAGCAATGGATTCGAAAAGCTTCTGGTTCATAGATGCTTCGCGCCGCTGAACTGGCGGGGCGCGCTTGGGCTCCGGCTAGGCCTTCATAGAGGCGTGTCCCAGCTTGTACCGGCGGCCGCCCTAAGGACATTCCTACGGGCTAGAGCCGCCTGGCATCGCACGGGGGATCGGCAATAGGATGCCTGGCGTGTTCGGCCTTATCAGCAAGATGCCGCGCCAGTGGGCTGAGGGCAGGCTAGCGGTGATGCGACGTGCAATGTCCACGCCCAGCGAAGAAGCGTGCACCGCGGTAGAGGAGACGTTCGGGGTCTACGCTGGCTGGACGGCGCATCCAGGCGGAGCCAACGAGCGGCACTCAGTTGAAAGCTCCGATGGCAGCGCGCTAGCGGTATTTTCGGGGGAGGCCGTCGCGGAGGGGGAGTTACTGGAGACGTGCGTTTCGGCGGCGCGCCTGGAAGACGCAACGTTCCCCGCCGGTGTGAACGGACGGTTTCACGGTCTGGTTCTTGACCGGCGAACCGGCACAACGAAGATCTTCGTGGATCGATACGGACTCCAGAGACTGTACTATTACGAAAACCCGCAGGCGTTCTATTTCGCCGCAGAGGCCAAGGCCTTGCTCGCCTTGTTCCCGGAGTTGCGGCGGTTCGACGAGAAGGGACTGGGCGAGTTCTTGGCGTGCGGCTGTGTTCTCGAAAACCGCACACTGTTCTCAGGGATACAAACCTTGCCTCCGGGAGAAATCTGGACGTTTCGCCACGGGGCGCTCGAAAGCAGACGCGCGTATTTCTCCGTGCGGGAATGGGAGGAGCAGACAGAACTCGGGGAGGAGGAGCACTACGCCCAGGTCCGAGACGTCTTCTCGGCTATCTTACCCCGGTACTTTTCCGGCGAGGACCGCATCGGCATGTCGCTCACGGGCGGCCTCGACTCGCGAATGATTATGGCGTGGCGTAGGGATACCCCCGGCGCGCTGCCCTGTTACTCCTTCGGTGGTACGTTCCGGGACTGTCATGACGTCATTCTGGCCCGCAAAGTCGCCGCAGTCTGCGGGCAGCCGCATACGGTAATCCAATTGGGACCGCGGTTCTTATCCGAGTTTTCCCGCTACGCGGAACGATCGATCTATTTATCGGACGGATGCGCCGATGTGCGTCACTCCGCCGACCTGTTTCTGAACGAGGCAGCGGCACAGATCGCCCCTGTTCGCATGACCGGGAACTATGGCGGAGAGGTGTTGCGGCTCGTTCTGGCGTTAAGAGCGCGACCCGCGGAAGCGCAGGCGTTCGTGCCGGAATTGCAGCAGTACGGCGAGGCGGCGAAACGGCTGCTCGCCGATCTGTACGTTCGTAATCCCCTGTCCTTTATCGCCTTTCACCAGGTCCCTTGGAAGCACTACGGATTATTGGCGCTCGAGGAGAGCCAGTTGCGCACGCGAACGCCCTTTCTGGATAACGATCTCGTGCGAACAGCCTATCGGGCTCCAATAGGGGGCGCGGCGCGGCGCCGGCTGTGTGGCCGTCTGATTGCCGAAGGTAATCCAGCCCTCGCGAAGATCCCGACGGATCGAGGCTCCACGGCGGATGGCCTCACTGGTTTCGCGCATCGGTCCGCGGCTCGCGTCACCGTCAAGGCGGAGTATTGGTATGACTACGGGATGCCGCAGTGGCTTTCGCGGCTCGATCACGCGCTCTCGGCACTGCACTGCGAAAGAGCATTTCTGGGCCGCCATAAGTTCTCCCATTTCCGGGTGTGGTATCGGGACGCGCTGGCGAGCTACGTGAAAGAGGTGCTGCTCGATTCGCGCACGCTCTCGCGGCCCTACCTGCGCAGAGCCAAGGTAGAAGCCACTGTTCAGGACCATCTGCGGTCGGGTCTGAATCGGACCAAGGAACTACATCAACTCCTGACGGTAGAATTGATGGCCCGGGCCTTTTGTGATTGAGAAACGCAGATGGACAATTTAGTCTCCATCATAATTCCCGCCTATAATGCGCAGCGGTGGATTCGGTGCTCGATCGAATCCGCCTTAGCTCAAACGTGGCCGCGCAAAGAACTGATTATCGTAGATGACGGATCCGCCGATGCCAGTCTCCGCATCGCCCGTTCCTATAGTTCCGCAAGCGCCAGCGTCCTAACACAGGAACATCGAGGAGCCAGCGCCGCCAGGAACCGGGGCTTGGCCCTGGCCCAAGGCGACTATATCCAATGGCTCGATGCGGATGACGTTCTCAGTGCCAGGAAGGTGTCACGGCAGATGAGGGGCGCAGATTCTGGTGATCGCTCCAGGCTGTTGCTGTCCGGTCCGTGGGCGAAATTTACGTATTGCTTGAAGAGAGCGAAAGCGCGGCCGAGCGGGCTGTGGCGTGACCTGACGCCGGTCGAGTGGCTAGTCACAAAACTCAACGAGAATTGTTGGATGCCTCCCGCGTCGTGGCTGGTCAGCCGTAGACTTACCGATTTGGGCGGCCAGTGGAATGAGGCGCTGTCCCTTGACGATGATGGGGAGTATTTCTGCAGGGTCCTTGCGGCCTCCGCCGGCGTCCGGTTCGTGGATAGCGCCATGGCGTTCAAGCGCACTTCCCTGGGCGGCAGCCTCAGCCATTTCTCACCCGATGACGGCAACAAACTGCGATCGCAGGCCGCGTCCCTCGAATGCTATGTCCGCACGCTCTTGGACCTGGAGAACAGCCCTAGAACTCGGTCGGCCTGTCTTACCCTCTTGAGGCGCTGGGTCACGCGCTTCCATCCCGACCAAGGAGAGATCGTCAGCCGCATGCAAGATCTGGCGCGATACGCGGGCGGAAGTCTGGAACTGCCGGGCGGACAGCGAAGAACCGTATCGGAGAGAGTGGGCGGTTTGACGCTGACGCGGTGGATACGGCCGGCAAGCCGCAGGATGCGGGCGATGGGGGGCGCGATCCCGGAACTAAGTTGCCGGATCATTTCTCAACTCCGGGGCCGCTGCGCGGGCCGTTGTCATGAATGCGCTTCGACCGAGTGGGGCGACCGCCGCTGAAGTCTGAACACAGCGAGTATATGCAAAGCGCCAAGCCATTGGTGAGTGTGATTATTCCGTGCTTCAATGCGGAGGAGTGCGTCGCCGAGGCCATTGCGAGCGCGCTCGGCCAGAGTTATCGCCCGGTCGAAGTTATCGTAGTTGACGATGGCTCCACCGACGCCAGCCTCGCCAAAATCCAGACGTTTGGCCAGGACGTCATCCTGTACTCCGGCCCCAACGAGGGAGGATGCGCCGCTCGCAACCGCGGACTCGCTCTGTCGCATGGAGAGCTCATTCAATTTCTGGATGCTGACGATTTGCTGTATCCGGAAAAACTGGAGCGTCAAATATCGGCTATGGGCGCGGAGGCCGATGAAGTCACCTATTGCGATTGGAGGGAAGAGACGAAAGGCAAGCAGCGCGTACTCTCGCCCCAGTATTTTCCCGGCGACAGCGTCCTCACGAACGTGGTGGGAACACTGCAAACTTCTTCGGTTCTTCATCGCAGCACTTTGCTGAAGGCCGTTGGCGGGTTCCGGGTGGGCCTGCGGTGCGCGCAAGAGCGGGAACTGCACTTGCGCATGGCGTGTCACAGCGTCAAATTCCGCCACGTGCCGGAGGAACTGTATGTAGTTCGGCGGCGCGAGGGCAGCGTGGGCTGGGACAGGGGAAAAGTAGCGGCAGTGAGCTGTGGCATCGATTTTGAGTGGTTCAACTATTTGGAAAGTAATGGGCAGCTCACCGAACCGAGGCGAAGAGCCTTTGCCGCGGTGCTGGCGCGCAAGGCGCGATGGCTCATGGCAGATGGCAAGGCGCCCCTTGCCAGAGGGTGGTTCGCCAAGGCTCAGGCGATCCACCCCACCGGATGGCGCGACGCGTATGGCCGCCGCGAGGCCCTTCTCTTTCGTATCGCCGGCTTCCGGGGAACCGAAGCTCTTCTACAGGCGGCGCTTGGTCTTGAGGAACGGCTGGGACGCAGGCTATTCAGCCGGAAAGCCGCAGCGCGGATAGACGCTGCACGGCGATGACCCCACTATCCTTCCAGGCAGGACTATGGCGGCGATAAGAATCAAGAAGGAAACGCTGGTGCATGCGTTCGGGTGGACGGCCGCCGGCACCGCCGCGGGGTACGGCCTTTCGTTTCTTCGCTCGATAATCCTGGCCCGGCTGTTGTTCCCAGACGATTATGGGCTGTTCGGCTTGGCTGCCGGCGTCTTGATGGGGCTGAATGTGTTTACGGAGTTCAGCCTCGCCAGCAAGGTTGTAGTAACGGCGTATTCCTCTGAAGAGGAAGAGCGGATCCACCTGAATACCATCTGGACCGCTGGGTTGATACGCGGAGCCGCCGTCACGATTCTGATGCTGTTCAGCGCCGGGCCGGCCGCGGCATGGTTCCATGACGCTCGTTTGGCCAGCGTTCTAATGATTGTCAGCGCCGATCCTCTCATCGGCGCATTCCAAAATATCGGTCTCATCAGGCTTCAAAAGGAGCTCGCGTTCAAGACGCTTACGATCCAGCGGCGCGTCGGCGACGCGATCACGTTTGTGATCACGATAGGGCTGGCGGCGCTTACGCATAACTATCTGGCCTTGGTCGGAAGCCAACTCGTAGGCTCCTTAACCGGCGTGCTGCTCTCATACACACTATGTTCCTACCGGCCTCGCATAGCGTTTGACGGCGCGGCGCTACGCGATAGCATTCATTTCGGGAAATACTTGTTTGTTGTTAGCTGTCTAACCTTTGTAACCACGCAGTTCGATAACTTCGCCGTGGGCCACTACATTGGCGCCGGGTCGGTCGGCGCTTATATCCTGGCGTATCGGCTGGCAATGCTTCCCGTGGATGCGCTCATCAGCGTGCTGAACTCCGTGCTCTTTCCTGCGTACTCGAAGGTGCGCCTTGCGGAGCCGCATCGCTTTGCCACGTTCTTTCCCAAGCTGAATATGCTGAGCGCCGGTCTGGTGATAGCCGCGGTGGGGCCGCTGGCGCTGGCGGCGCGACCGGTCATAAGGGGTTTGTACGGCGACCGCTGGCTTGCCGCCGTTGAGCCGCTGATGATCCTCACGTTCGCCGGACTTTTCCGCGGCCTTGCACACACGATCTCGCCGTGGCTGCTTTCGATCCGGCGCCCCGATCTGGACGCTAAGTGCAAGATGGTCGAAGCGGTGGTATTCGTTACCCTCACGCTGACTCTGGTGCCACGTTTTGGAGTGGTAGGAGCTGCGTGGTCCGGCGTGGCCTCCTATGCGCTCGCCTACGTGATGAGGCTGACGCTTGCCGTAAGGCTCTCGCGGCATGAAGGCATCTCGCCGGGGCTCGTCGGCTTTGTTCGGCCGGTTTGGATTGGCATTGCGGCTTTTGGCGGTGCGGGACTTCTCGGGCTGGTTGGCGCCCCCGTCGCCGTGCGTCTGGCCGCATATTACTGTCTGCTGTTTGGTCTTATATATGCGGCGAACGGGTTTGTGCGGGTCGAGGTGCGGAAGACTGCCGCGGCGGCCTGCAGGTGGCTAGTGTAGTGCTTCATAAATAGTAGCGATAGTGTAACGTGGCGCGTCTATACAATTAGAGGTGCTCCGATGCGCGTTGCGCGGCCGGTCGTTCTTAATTCCGAACAGATCCACCAGTTGAAGCA